>JAIEQK010000051.1 GCA_019747795.1 Gammaproteobacteria bacterium
CGCGAGCGGCGCCTTCGCCCGCGAGGCGCGGCTGGCCGACGGCGGCGTGCGGCTGCGCCGCCTGCGCGACGGCGCGCGCATCGAGGTGCTGGTGGTGAAGGACGCCAGCGTACGCGCGCTGAAACTCGTCGCCGGCGAGATCGACCTCGCCCAGGGCAACCTGCCGCCGGAGATGCTCGACTGGCTGGGCACGCAGGCCGGCGTGACCGTGATGGCGCGGCCCGGGACCACCTACAGCTACCTGGGGCTCGCGCTCGCCCACCCCGCGCTCGCCGACAGACGCGTGCGCGAGGCGCTCAGCCTGGCCATCGATCGCGAGGCCATCACGCGCCATCTCTTTCGCGGTCTCGCGCGGCCGGCCGGCGGTCTGCTGCCGGCCAGCCACTGGGCCGCGGCGGATCTCGCGCCGCCGCCTTACGACCCGGCGCGTGCCCGCGCGCTGCTGGCCGAGGCCGGCTACGGCGCGCGGCCGCTTCGGCTGCGCTACAAGACCTCGGCCGACGCGTTCCGCCTGCGCGTGGCGACCGCGCTGCAGGCGCAGCTCGCGCAGGTGGGCGTGGAACTCGCGATCGACAGCCTGGACTGGGCGACCTTCTACGCCGACGTCAGCCACGGGCGCTTCGAGCTCTACGGGCTCTCCTTCGTCGGCGTGAGCCTGCCCGACATCTTTCGCCAGGTCTTCCACGGCAGTGCGCGGCCGCCGGCGGGGCTCAACCGCGGTGGCTACGCGGCACCCGACACCGACAGGCTGATCGAGGCGGCCGAAGCCGAGACCGACGACGCGCGCCGTGTGGCGCTGTACCGGGCGGTGCAGCGGCGCGTGGAGTACGATCTGCCGCTCCTTCCCCTCTGGTTCGAGGATCAGACCGCGGTGCTTCGACGCGAACTCCACGACTACGAACTCGATGCCCAGGGCAGCTTCGACGGGCTGGCGCGGGTGCGACGGGTGACGGCCGATGGCGGACGTTGAACGCATCGAAGTCGACCTCGGCCGCCAGGAGCTGCGCCTGCTGGACGGCGCGCGGGTGCTGGCCCGCTACGCGGTGTCCACCGCGCGCAACGGGGCGGGCGAGATCATGAACAGCGAGTGCACGCCGCGCGGCGCGCACGCCATCGCCGAGAAGATCGGCGCCGGCTGCGTGCCGAACACGGTGTTCGTCGCGCGTCGTCCGACCGGCGAGATCTACGACGCCGAGTTCGCGGCCCGCCATCCGGGGCGCGACTGGATCCTGACCCGCATCCTGTGGCTCACGGGGCTCGAGCCCGGTTTCAACGCCGGCGGCGAGCGCGACACCCACGCCCGCTACATCTACCTGCACGGTACGCCCGACAGCACGCCGCTCGGCGTCGCCGGTTCGCGGGGCTGCGTGCGCATGCGCAATGCCGACATCCTGGAACTGTTCGAGCGGGTGGCGGTCGGCACCCGGGTCGACATTCGCGAATGAGCGACGGGCGCTCAAGGCCTGCGGCCCACGGCCGATGGACGACGGGCCGGCACTTGCCGTGAACACCGCTTCCTCGAGACCGTCCATGCGCGCCATCCTTCGTTCGCTTCGCCCACGCGTCGCCTGGGTGCTGCTCGGCCTGTTGGGGTCGACCACGGTGGCCGCGGTCGACGCCGAGTTCTCCTGGGCCTCGCTGAGCGCCGAACAGCGCTACGTCCTGCAGCGCTACGCGGGGCAGTGGTCGCGGGCGAGCGTCGCGTCGCGGCGCACGATGGTGATGCGTGCGAACGCCATGCTGGTGGCGAGCCATGCAAAGAGCAGTCAGTCGGAACCGGCCGGCGAGCCAGGCCCGGGCGAGTCGGTTGCCGAGGATGAAGGTGTGAGCACGGCGCGCGATAAAGCTCATGCCGATTCCCCGCGCCGCAAGCCAGTGGCGAGTCAGACGGCAAGACTGTCGAGTAGCGAGGCCGTGCTCTCGGCGCACAGCTCCAAGCTGCGCGCGCGCCTGCGGGAGACCCCTGGCCTGTCCCTTGCCGAAAGGAAGGACGTGCTGGAGCGGTGGTCGAAGCTGTCGCCGCGGGAGCGCATAGCACTGGTCGAGCGCTACGCGAACACCTTCATCGACAACGAGGAGATCACGTTGCAGCGCGCATTGCGCGAGGGCACCATTCGCGCGTCCAAGCTGCAGCGCGGACTGGTGACGGAGCGCATCACGCCGCGCGACGCGGCGGCGGCCATGCGCGATGGTAAGTTGAGCACCAAGACCTTGCGCGCGGCATTGCCCGACGATCTGGACGTCGCCTTCGAAATCGAGACCGCCGCCCGCACAGGCGAGGACCCGCCGCCGCTCGACGGTCGATTGACCGACACGGTGCGCCGCAACCGCAAGGAGGGCGGCGAGCTGGCCGCCTCCTCCAAGTCCACCGACCGTCCCATCACCGACATACGCAAGGCGGCAGCCAGTACCGCGGCTGGACGTGTCGAGCGAGGTGAGCGGTAAGCCCGCCGCCCGCATTGTTGCAAATTGTGAACTAGGACCGGGCGCGCGCCTCAAGGCAAAGGCCCCGGCGGCCGATAGGGCAGCCAACAACCCTTATCCCGCCTCGCGCGGAGCGGAGCCAGCGCCATGCCGAAGCCGTCCCTCGATGTTCACGCCGCCGTCGGCGCGCAGCCTGTGATTCCGTACCCCGCGGAGCGGGGCGCGAAGAGGGCGCAGTCGAAGCCGCCACGCTGGTCGCGCCTGATCACGGTCCATCCCTGTTTCATCGACGGCGTGCGCACGCTGGTGCACGCGCGCGGCCTGGAGAAGTCCCGCGAGCTGTTCGTCCGGCTCGAGGCCTACGCGCGCCGCCACGGCTTTCGCCTGCTGGCCGATCGCCGCCGCCGCGAGCTGACCTGCCGCGACGAGCGCCGCCGCCTGGCGCCGCTCCTGCTGTTCGCCGCCGGCCTGCTCGGCCAGGGCGTGCAGGCGGCCGACGGCGAGCTGCGCGACGGGCCGACGGCCGTGGTGCCGACCATCGATGTGATCGGCGAGCGCCCGACGGCGCCCGGCGGTCGCGACTACCTGATCGAGGCCGGCAAGCGTTTCGTGTCGCGCCCTCACGGTACGACCGAACTGATCCTCGGCATCGCCGAGGAGGTCAAGGCCAAGGGCGAGAAGCACCGCGTTCGCACGCGCGGCATCCACATGCCGGCGGAGTACACCGACAGCTTCGTCGACCGTTACGACTACACCCTGCCGACCGCCTGCGGTGAGGCGACCTTCAGCTATTACGAGGGCGAGGGCTTCGGCGCGCTCGGCTACCACGCCGGCCGCGGGACGGTGATCCTGGACGTGCTGGCTGGTGGCGGGCCGTTCTCGGCGCCGCGCCTGTGGGGTCCCTACGACCAGGTGCTGAACGCCAACATCCGCATGGACCTGATGATGGGCGACGGCCTCAAGGACGGCATGGGCCTGCTGCAGGCGTCCTACAAGATCGGCCTCGTGCCGGTGATGCGCAAGGCGACCAAGAACTACTACGGAGAGCTCTACGCGCGCGCGGTGCTGGACGCCGCCAACTGCGTGATGCCGAACTCGCCGGCCGTGATCCAGGCGGCGGCGCAGAACACCATGGCCGCGGTCGAGGAGTAAGGGCGCGCCTCAGCGCTGCCCGCGCGCGATCTCGTCGATGATGGCGCGCGCGAGTTTCTTCACCTTGGCGTCGTAGAGCACCAGCTCGCCGCCGGTGCGCACCGCCGCCATGGCGAGCGTGCCGAGCAGGAACAAGAGCAGGATGGCGAGCAGCCAGGCGACGAAGTAGGCCACGCTCACGTCCCGCGGCGCGGCACCGGGCGCCTGGCTGTCCTCAGGCAGGCGCGCCGCGTCGGGGCGCACGCCAAGGTCGAGCTGGCGCCGCGCGTCGCTGGCCGCGCCGCGCACCGCCTTGTCGATGTGCGAGCCGCGCTCGATCGCGCGAGCGAAGCCGTCGATGTTGGACGGGTCGTGGTACAGCGACCAGGCGCTGACGATGACGGTCAGCGCCACCACCAGGCCGAACACCATCAGCAGCATGCCGAAGCCGCGCGCTGCGAGGTGCATGACGCGATGACCGCGCTCGGTCCAGTGTTCGGGCGGCGGATCCTGCTTGAATTCGAAACGGGCCACGCCGCGATTCTACACGAGGCCGGCGGCCGCCCCGGTTGGCTTGCCTGCGCGCCGCAATGGGCTACAGTCGCCGCCCATGCGTCCTCTGTTACTGGTGGTGCCGAAGCTGGCCAGCGCGCTCGTCGTCGCGCTCGGTGTGGCATCGCTGGTGTTCCTGCTGCTGCACCTGGTGCCGGGCGACCCGGTGGAGGTGATGCTCGGCGACTACGCCGGCGCGGCGGACCGCGCCGCGTTGCGCGCGCGGCTCGGGCTCGACCTGCCGCTCATCGAACAATGGCTGCGTTTCCTCGCCGGCCTCGCGCGCGGCGACCTCGGCGTGTCATTGCACAGCGGCGACACGGTGCGCGCATTGCTCGCTCGCCACTTCGCCGCAACCGCGCTGCTCGCGCTCGCCGCGTTCTGCGTGGCGCTCGCGCTCGGGCTGCCGCTCGGCGCGCTCGCCGCGCTCCACGCCGGGCGGCGCCTGGACGGGCTCGCCAGCGCCTTCGCGGTGCTGGGCATGTCGCTGCCGAGCTTCGTGCTCGGGCCGCTCTTGCTGATCCTGTTCGCGGCGCGGCTGCGCTGGTTTCCGATCGGCGGCGCCGAGAGCGCGGCCAGCCTGGTGCTGCCGGCCGTGACCTTGGGACTCGG
Organism: Gammaproteobacteria bacterium; assembly: GCA_019747795.1. Lineage (GTDB taxonomy): Bacteria > Pseudomonadota > Gammaproteobacteria > JADJYF01. The sequence continues at coordinate 4,720 of JAIEQK010000051.1, forward strand.
GCTCGCCGCGGTGCTCGCACGCATGACCCGCGCGGCGCTGCTGGACGTGCAGAACCAGCCTTTCGTGCTCGCCGCGCGCGCGCGCGGCGTGGGCGAGGCGGCGGTGCTCTTGCGCCACGCGGCGCGCAACGCCGCGCTGCCGGTGGTCACCGTGCTCGGCCTGCAGCTCGGCGCGCTGCTCGGCGGCGCGGTGGTGACCGAGACGGTGTTCGACTGGCCCGGTGTGGGGCAGCTCTTGATCGAAGCCATCCAGCGTCGCGACTACCCGGTGGTGCAGGGCGCGGTGCTCCTGATCGCGCTCTGCTACATCGGCGTGAACGCGCTGGTCGAACTTCTCTACGCGTGGCTCGACCCGCGCATCGGCGGCGCGCGATGAGGTACGCCCGCCGCGCTGCGTTGGCGGTGCTCCTCGTGTGGCTCGCGCTGGCGCTCGTGGCGGACGTGCTGCCGCTCGCGCCGAACGCGGTCGATCTGCCCGGCATCCTCGCCGCGCCCGACGCCGAGCACTGGCTCGGCCGGGACGACCTGGGGCGCGCGGTGGGCGCACGCCTGGTGCAGGGCGCGCAGGTCTCGCTGCTGGTGTCTGTGCTGGTGGTGACCTTGACCACGTGCTTCGGCACGGCGCTCGGCCTCTTCGCCGGCTGGCGCGGCGGCCTGGTCGACGCGCTCCTGATGCGGGTCACGGAGCTCTTCCTGGCCTTTCCCGGCATCCTGCTCGCCATCGCCCTGGCCGGGGTGCTGGGGCCAGGCCTCGGCAACGTGGTGCTCGCGCTGGGCGCGGTCGGCTGGGTCGGCTTCGCGCGCCTGGCGCGCGCGCAGACGCTGGCGCTCCGCGACCGCGACCACGTGCAGGTCGCCCACGCCCTCGGCCAGCCGCCGCTCGTCATCGTGTTGCGCCACGTGCTGCCGCTCCTGGCCGGTCCCTTGATCGTCGAGGCGAGCTTCGCCGCCGCCGCCACCGTGGTGGCCGAGGCCGGGCTGTCGTTCCTGGGCCTCGGCGTGCAGCCGCCCACGCCGTCCTGGGGCAGCATGCTGCGCGATGGCGCGCGCTACCTGCTGGTCGCGCCGCACTTGGTCCTGGTCCCGGGGCTCGCGCTCGCGAGCCTGGTGGTGGCGCTCAACCTGCTCGGCGATGCGCTGCGCGATCGCCTGGACCCGCGTGCGGTCAGGCTACACTAGGCCATCCCATCGCCAGCCTGCGCCCATGCTCGGACCCTTGATGATCGATGTCGAAGGCACGACGCTCAGTCCTGCCGATCGCGACGTGCTGCGTCACCCGCTGGTCGGCGGCGTGATCCTGTTCGCGCGCAACTACGAGAGCCCGGCGCAGGTCGCGGCGCTCACCGCCGAGATCCACGCGCTGCGCGAGCCGCGGCTCCTGATCGCGGTCGACCAGGAGGGCGGGCGGGTGCAACGCTTCCGCCAGGGCTTCAGCGAGCTGCCGGCGCTGGCGCGGCTGGGCGAGGTGTACGACCGCGCGCCGGAGGCGGCGCTCGCGTTGGCCGCCGACTGCGCCTGGCTGATGGCGAACGAGCTGCGCGCGGTGGGCGTGGATTTCAGCTTCGCGCCGGTGCTCGATCTGCAGAGCCCGCAGAGCACCGTGATCGGCGAGCGCGCGCTGCACGCCGATGGCGCGACGGTGGCGCGGCTGGCGCGGGCCTACATCGCCCAGCTGCACCGCTGCGGCATGGCGGCGGTGGGCAAGCATTTTCCCGGGCATGGGCTGGTCGTCGCCGACTCCCACCACGAGCTGCCGGTCGACGAGCGCGACTACATCGATCTGCAGCAGGCCGACCTGGTGCCGTTCCGCGCGGCCATCGCCGCGGGTATCGAGGGCATCATGACCGCGCACGTCCTCTACCCGCGCGTCGACGCGGCGGTGGCCGGCTACTCGCGCCACTGGATTCGTCATGTGCTGCGCGAAGAGCTGCATTTCAGCGGTGCGGTGTTCAGTGACGACCTCAGCATGGCGGGCGCCGACCTCGGCCAGAACTACGGCGCGCGCGCGCGGCAGGCGCTGGACGCCGGCTGCGACGTGCTCCTGGTGTGCAACAACCGCGCGGGCGCGCTGGAGGTGATCGACGCGCTGCCGGACCGCGCCTGGCCCGAGACCCAGGTGCGGCTGATGCGCATGCACGCGCGCGGCGCGGCCCCCGACCTGGCCGCGCTGAAGGCCGGCGACGAATGGCGTGAGATCAGCGCGCGCGTGCTGCGCCTGGCGGACAGTCCCGAACTCGACCTCGCCGATGACCGCCGCCCGGCGTGAGCGCCTCGCGCGCGTCGTCCGGCTGTGCCTGCTGCTGTGGTCGACCCTGTCGTGGGCGCTGGAGGACCCGGGCTGCACGCCGCTGGTTCGCGCCGCGCCGCGCACCGCAAGCGTCGCCCATCCGAGCGGTCTCCTGTGGCGGCTGACGCCCGCGCAGGGCGCGCCCAGCTACCTGCTCGGCACCATGCACATCGGCGATCCGCGTGTGATGCGCGTGATGGACATCGCCCGTCCGCAGTTCGACCAGGCCTCGCGCTTCGTGCTCGAGGTGGCGCTCGACGACGCGGCGCTGCGCGGGCTCGGTGAAGCGATGTTCTACCGAGATGGCCGGCGCCTCCGCGCGGTGGCCGGCGAGGCCCTGTTCGACGCGACCGAGGCGCGGCTCGCCGCGCACGGCATCGCCGGGCCGCTGGCCGACAGCATCAAGCCCTGGGCGGCCTTCACCACGCTCAGCATGCCGGCCGAGAGCGGCGCCGCGCTGCCGCTCGACCTGGCGCTGATGGCGGCCGCGCAGGCGGCGGGCAAGGACGTGGTGGGCCTGGAGAGCGTGGCGGAACAGGTCGCGGTGTTCGAGGGCGTGGCCGAGACCGACCAGGTGGAGATGCTGCGCGAGGTCGTGTGTCACTACGGCGTGTTCCAGGCGGAACTGGCCGAGATGATCGATGCCTACGTCGCGCGCGATCTTGCGGCGCTGGTCAGCCAGGCCGAGCGCTACGCCAACGACGCCAAGGACGCGCTGATGGAACGCCTCCTGTTCGCGCGGAACGAGCGCATGGCCGCGCGCATCGCGCCGCTCGTCGACCAGGGGCAGGCCTTCATCGCCATCGGCGCGCTGCATCTGCCCGGCGAACGCGGCGTGCTCAGCCTGCTGGAGGCACGGGGTTACCGGGTCGAGCGGGTATACTGAGCGCTCAGCCAGGACCCACCCATGAAAATCCCCTTTGCCAAGATGCACGGGCTCGGCAACGACTTCGTCGTGCTCGATCAGCGCGCGCGTCACTACGGGCTCGCGCCTGAGCAGCTGGCGTTTCTGGCCGATCGGCACCTGGGCGTGGGCTGCGACCAGCTCCTGTCGCTCGAGCCGCCGCGCAACGCCGAGGCCGCCGTGCGCTACGTGATCTTCAACGCCGACGGTTCGCCCGCCGAGCACTGCGGCAACGGCGTGCGCTGCGTGGCGCGCTACCTGGATCTCCGCGGCGAGGTGCGGGGTGGACGGGTCGGCGTCGAGATCGGCGACGCGGTGTACGAACTCGCGGTGCTGGACAACGGCGACGTGCGCGTCGACATGGGCCGGCCGCGCTTCGCGCCGCGCGACATTCCGCTCGCGGCGGCAGCCGAGAGCGATCGCTATGCGCTCGACGCCGAGGGCCGCGCCTGGCAGTTCGGCGCGGTGTCCATGGGCAATCCACACGCGGTGTTCGAAGTGCCCGACACCGCCAGCGCGCCGGTCGCGACGCTCGGCCCGCTGCTGCAGGATCACCCGCTGTTCCCGCGCCGGGTGAACGTCGGCTTCATGCAGGTCGAGGCCGCGGAGCGCATCCGTCTGCGGGTGTTCGAGCGCGGCGTGGGCGAGACCCGCGCCTGCGGCACCGGCGCTTGCGCGGCGGTGGCGGTCGGTCGAAGATGGGGCCGGCTCGCGCCCGAGGTCGAGGTGCTGCTCACTGGCGGACGTCTCACCATCGCCTGGGACGGACAGCCCGACCATTCGCTGTGGATGACCGGTCCCGCCACGTTCGTCTTTGAAGGAACCATCGATCTATGACCCTGCCCGGCCACACCGAAGGCCTCGCCACCGCCGTCGAGCCGCGCGCGGTGATGGATTTTCTCGCCGCCAACCCGACCTTTCTCGATCAGCATCCGGATCTCCTCCGCCAGCTCAGCATTCCGCATGGGAGCGGCGATGCGGTTTCGCTGCTCGAGCGCCAGGTGGTGGTGCTGCGCGAGGACAACGCGCGCCTGCGCCAGCAGCTCGACTCGCTGCTCCGCCACGCGCGCAGCAACGAACTGCTGACGCGGAAGATTCACGCCCTGGTGCTGACGCTCATGAACGCGGTCGGACCGCAGGCGGTGTTCGCGAGTCTGGAGCGCGGTCTGTGCGCGGACTTCGGCGCGGACCGGGTAACGAGCCTGGTGTTCGCGCCGTCGGCCGCGGTCGACGCGCAGGATCTCGCGCCCTTCGTCGGCGTCGACTCGCCGCTGCGCGCGGCCTTCGATGCCCTGCTCATCGCCGGCGCCTCGGTGTGCGGACCCCTGGCCCCGGACCAGGCGCGCGCGGTGGCGGAGGACTTCCAGGGCTCGGCGGTGATCCTGCCGCTCAAGGGGCGCGGCTGGGACGGCGTGGTGATCTGCGCGAGCGCGGACCAGCACCGCTACTCGGCCGACATGGGGACCGAACTCCTCGACTACCTGCGCGAGGTGGCGACCCTGGTGATCGATCCGTGGGTGAAACGCAGTCCGCGTCCCTGACCCCGGCGCAGGCCGCGCGCCGCGCCGCCTGCGAGGACTTCCTGCGCACCCTGGCCGGGCGCTCGGCCCATACCCGCGCGGCCTACGCGCGCGATCTCCTGCAGTTCACGCAGTGGCTCGAGGGGCGCGGCATCGATGACTACCAGGCCATCGACAGCCATTGCCTGCGCGCCTACGTCGCCGACCGGCATCGCGACGGCCTCGGCGGCACGTCCCTGGCCCGCGCGCTGTCCGCGCTGCGCGCCTGGTTCAAGCACCTCGGCGCGCAGGGCCTGATCGGCGCCAACCCGGCTCACGGCCTGCGACCGCCGAAGTCGCCACGCCGCCTGCCACGCACCCTGGACGTCGACCAGGTGACCCGCGTGCTGGAACAGGACGTAGAAAGCGTGCTGGCGATGCGCGATCGCGCCATGTGGGAGACGCTCTACTCGAGCGGCTTGCGCGTGTCGGAACTGGTGGGGCTCGATCTCGCCAGCCTCGACCTGCGGTCGGCGGAGGCACGGGTGCTCGGCAAAGGGCGCAAGGAGCGCGTGGTGCCCGTGGGGCGCCACGCAGTCGAGGCGCTCACGGCGTGGCTCGCGCGGCGCCACGAACTCGCGCGGGCCGAGATGCCGGCGGTATTCGTCAATCATCGTGGTGGCCGGCTCACCACGCGGGGGGTGCAGCAGCGCCTCGCGCGCTGGTGCGTGACCCAGGGACTCGATCTCAGTCTGCATCCGCACATGCTGCGTCATTGCTTCGCTTCGCACCTGCTGGAATCCTCGGGCGACCTGCGCGCCGTGCAGGAGCTGCTCGGCCACGCCAACATCTCCACCACGCAGATCTACACCCACCTCGATTTCCAGCGCCTCGCCCAGGTCTACGATGCGAGCCACCCGCGGGCGCGTCGCCGCTCCGGGTAAGGCCATCGTGTACAATCGCCGCCTGACCGCCGGAAACCCTTCGAACGTGCTGCACGGAACCACCATCCTGTCTGTCCGCCGCGGGCGCGACGTCGTCATCGGCGGCGACGGCCAGGTGTCGATGGGCGACACCATCCTCAAGGGCAACGCGCGCAAGGTGCGGCGTCTGTACCAGGAGCAGGTCATCGCCGGTTTCGCCGGCGGCACCGCCGATGCCTTCACCCTGTTCGAACGCTTCGAGGGCAAACTCGAAGAGCATCGCGGCAACCTGCTGCGCGCCGCGGTGGAATTGGCCAAGGACTGGCGCACCGATCGCATGCTGCGTCGGTTGGAGGCCATGCTCGCGGTCGCCAACCGCGATCACTCGCTGATCATCTCCGGCACCGGCGACGTCATCGAGCCCGAGCACGACATCATCGCCATCGGCTCCGGTGGCGCCTATGCGCGCGCCGCGGCGCGCGCGCTGCTGGCCGAGACCAGCCTGTCGCCGGAGGCCATCGTGCGCCGTGGGCTCGCCATCGCCGGCGAGATCTGCGTCTACACCAACGACCACGTCACCCTCGAGAGCCTGACCGGCTGAGCGCGCCACCATGGGCATGAGCACCCTCACCCCGCAGGAGATCGTCGAACAGCTCGACAAGCACATCGTCGGGCAGGCCGAGGCCAAGCGCGCGGTCGCGATCGCGCTGCGCAACCGCTGGCGTCGCGCCCAGGTGGAACCCGGGCTGCGCAACGAGATCACGCCCAAGAACATCCTGATGATCGGGCCGACCGGTGTCGGCAAGACCGAGATCGCGCGGCGTCTCGCGCGCCTCGCCGGCGCACCCTTCATCAAGATCGAAGCGACCAAGTTCACCGAGGTCGGCTACGTCGGCCGTGACGTCGACTCGATCATCCGCGACCTCGCCGACATCGCGGTCAACATGGAACGCGAAGCCGCGATGGGGCAGGTGCGCGCCCTGGCCGAGGACGCCGCCGAGGAGCGCCTGCTCGACGTGCTGCTGCCCGGGCCGCGCACTTTCGGCGAGCCCGCCTCGCAGGACGACACCTCGGCGACCCGCCAGCGCTTCCGCAAGATGTTGCGCGAGGGCAAGCTGGAGGATCGCGAGGTGGAGATCGAGGTCGCCACGCCCAATGTCGGGGTAGAGATCATGTCGCCGCCCGGCATGGAGGAGATGACCAGCCAGCTGCGCGGCATGTTCCAGAACCTGTCGGCCGGGCGCAAACGCAGCCGGCGCGTGCAGATCGCCCAGGCGCGCAAGCTGCTGGTCGAGGAAGAGGCCGCCAAGCTCATCAACGAAGAAGACCTGCGCGTGCGCGCGCTCGACAACCTCGAGCAGAACGGCATCGTGTTCTTGGACGAGATCGACAAGGTCGCGAAACGCTCCGACACCCATGGTCCGGACGTCTCGCGCGAAGGCGTGCAGCGCGATCTCCTGCCGCTGGTGGAGGGCTGCTCGATCAGCACCAAGCACGGCATGGTGAAGACCGATCACGTGCTCTTCATCGCCTCGGGTGCGTTCCACTTCGCCAAGCCCTCGGATCTCATCCCTGAACTGCAGGGACGTCTGCCGAACCGCGTCGAACTCGCGCCCCTCACGGTCGAGGACTTCGTGCGCATCCTCACCGAACCCGACGCGTCGCTCACGCGCCAGTACAAGGCGCTGCTCGCGACCGAGAACGTCGCGCTCGACTTCACCGCCGACGGCGTCGCGCGCATCGCCGAAATCGCCTGCTCGATCAACGAGCGCAGCGAGAACATCGGCGCGCGGCGTCTGCACACGGTGATGGAGAAGCTCCTGGAGGCGGTGTCCTTCACCGCCCCCGGGCTGGACGGCCAGCACCTGGTCGTCGACGCCGACTACGTCAATCGTCACATCGGCCGCCTGGTGGCGGACGACAACCTGGCCAAGTACATCCTCTGACATGTCCACCCATCTGCCGACCGACATTCGTCTGCACCAGCAGTCGCGCAAGCTCGAGCTCTGCTTCGAGGACGGCAAGACCTTCATGCTGCCCTGTGAATACCTGCGCGTGCATTCGCCCTCCGCGGAAGTGCGTGGCCACAGCCCCGAACAGGCGGTCCTGCAGGTGGGCAAGGAAGACGTCAACATCACCGCCATCGAGGCGGTCGGCAACTACGCCATCAAGCTCGTCTTCAGCGACGGTCACGACACGGGTCTGTATGCCTGGGACTACCTCTACGAACTCGGCGCGCGCCAGGCGGAGTACTGGCAGCGCTACCTGGCCGCGCTCGCGGCCGCGGGCGTGACGCGCCGCGCGGACGGCTGACGTGACCACGGACGGGCAGGACGACGGCGAGAGCCTGTTCGGCTACGAGCGGGTCGCGCCTGGCACCAAGACCGCGCGCGTGCGCCGGGTGTTCGACGCGGTCAGCCCGCGCTACGACTTGATGAACGACCTGATGTCCGCGGGCCTGCACCGTCTGTGGAAGCGCTTCGCGGTCGATCTCCTGAAACTCAGGCCTGGCCACGTGGTGCTGGATCTCGCCGGCGGCACGGGCGACATCGCGCGCCTGCTGGCCAGGCGTTTTCCCGGTCGGAACCAGGTGCTGGTGAGCGACATCAACGCGCAGATGCTGTGGCGCGGACGCGACCGCAGTCTCGATGCCGGCGTGGTCGAGGGCGTGGAGTACGTGCAGGCAAATGCCGAGGCGCTGCCCTTCGCGAGCGGCAGCATCGATCGCGTGACGATGGGTTTCGGCCTGCGCAATGTCACCCACAAGCAGGCCGCGCTCGGCGAGATCGCGCGCGTGCTCCGGCCGGGCGGCCGGCTGGTGGTGCTGGAATTCTCCGCGGTGAAGTCGCCGCTCCTGGCGCGCGCCTACGATGCGTACTCGTTCCAGGTGCTGCCGCGTCTCGGCCAGCTGGTGGCGGGCGACGGCGACAGCTACCGCTATCTCGCCGAGTCCATCCGTGTGCACCCCGACCAGGAGGCGCTCAAGTTCATGATGGAGCGCGCCGGCTTCGAAGACGTGCGCTATCACAACCTGCTGGCCGGCGTGGTCGCCGTGCACGCGGGCTGGAAGTTCTGACGTGGCCGAGGCGCGCGGCGACTTCACCGATCCGCTGCTCGAGCGCGCGGAGCGGTTGATCTCCGCCGCCGTGTCGCGGCTCCTGAAGACCCACCCCGACACCGCCGAGCGCCTCGCCGGGCTCGAAGGCCAGGTCATCGAGGTGGCGCTGCGCGACGGCTCGCGCAGCGTCTACGCCTTTCCCGGCGCCGAGGGCGTGCGCCTGAAGCGTCGTCATGCCGGCCCGGTGGCGGTCAAGGTGAGCGGTCGGTTGTCGGACTTCCTGGCCTATGCGCGCGCCAGCCGGCGCGGCGAGACGCTCGGCGCCGGGCGCATCGAGATCATGGGCGACCTGGCCGTCGCGCAGCGCGTGCAGGGCCTGCTCGCCGAGCTGCGCATCGACTGGGAAGAGCTGCTGTCGCGGCTGGTGGGCGACGTGCCTGCCCACCAGGTCGGCCGCGCGGCGCGCGCGCTGCTCGCTTTCGGGCGGGAAGCGCTCGGCAAGCTCGAACGCGATACCGCCGAGTACCTGAAGCACGAACTCAGGCTCGCCGTGGAACGCGACGAGGTGGAGCGTTTCGGCCGCGACGCGTTTCGGCTCGCCGATGACGTGGATCGTCTGGAGGCGCGCCTGCGCCGCCTCGCCGAGCGCCGCGGCCGGCGATGATCCTGCTGCCGCGTTTCGTTCGGGTGCTCGCCATCCAGCGCGTGCTCATCCGCCACGGCTTCGACGAGCTCATCCTCTCCACGCCGGCCTTCCGCTCGGTCGGCTTCCTGCTCTACCTGTTGCCCTGGAACTGGCGCCGGCGGCAGTACCTGCCGCGCGCCCAGCGGCTGCGCGCGGTGCTCGAGGATCTCGGCCCGCTGTTCGTGAAGTTCGGGCAGATCCTGTCCACGCGCCGCGACCTCTTGAACGACGAGTTCGCCGGCGAACTGGCCAAGCTGCAGGACCACGTGCCGCCCTTTCCGGGGCGCCAGGCGCGCGCGATCTGCGAGAAGGCCTACGGGCAGCCGCTGGACAGGATGTTCGCGGCGTTCGACGAGAACCCGCTGGCCTCGGCGTCCATCGCCCAGGTGCATGCCGCGCGCCTGCTCGACGGGCGCGAAGTGATCGTGAAGGTGGTGCGCCCGAACCTGCGCCAGACCATCGACCAGGACATCAGGCTCATGTACCTGCTGGCCGACGCCGTCGAGCGGCTGTGGCCGCGTGGGCGACGCCTGAACCCGAGCATCGTGGTGGCGGAGTTCGAGAAGACCCTGCTCGATGAGCTCGACATGATGCGCGAGGCGGCCAACTGCTCGCAGCTCCGCCGCAATTTCGCCGATTCGGATCGCATGTACGTGCCGGAGGTGTTCTGGGACTTCACGCGCGAGAACGTGCTGGTCATGGAGCGCGTGTCGGGCCTGCACATCGCCGATGTCGCCGGTCTCGCGCGCGCCGGCATCGATCTCAAGTCGCTCGCCGAGCAGGGCGTGGAGCTGTTCTTCACCCAGGTGTTCCGCGATCACTTCTTCCACGCCGACGTGCATCCCGGCAACCTGTTCATCCTGCCGAGCGAAGGCGGACAGCCGCCGCGCTTCGCGCCGGTCGATTTCGGCATCATGGGATCCTTGAGCGAGTTCGATCAGCGCTACCTGGCCGAGAACTTCTCCGCGTTCCTCAATCGCGACTACCGGCGCGTGGCCGAACTGCACGTGGAGTCGGGCTGGGTGCCGGCGCACACCCGCGTGGACGAGTTCGAATTCGCGATCCGCGCGGTGTGCGAGCCGATCTTCGACCGGCCGATGAAGGACATCTCGGTCGGCAACCTGCTGCTGCGCCTGTTCCAGACCGCGCAGCGCTTCGAGATGGAAATCCTGCCGCAGCTCCTCCTGCTGCAGAAGACGCTCGTGAATGTCGAGGGCATCGGCCGCCAGCTCTATCCCGATCTCGACCTGTGGCGCGCGGCGCGGCCCTCGCTCGAGAAGTTCATGCTGGAGCGGGTGGGCGTGCGGCGCCTGTTCAGCGCCTTCACGGCCACCGTGCCGCACTGGCTGGATCGCCTGCCGGAGTTGCCCATGTTGACCGTCGAAGTGCTGGACCAGCTGAAGAGCGGACGGCTCAAGGTGCAGACCACCGACCCGAAGCTGGACGAGATCCGCCTCGAGATCCGCAACTTCCAGCGGCGCATGGTGCTCGCGCTGATCGGCACGGGCTGCGTGGTCTGCACCGCCATCCTGCTGTCGGTGAAGGGCTCCGCCACCACCCAGGTGGGGCCGTTGCCGCTCGGCGTGTGGCTTGTCGGCGCGCTGGGCGCGCTGGCCGCCTTCCTGTCGCTGAAGCCGCGCGCGAAACGCGGGCATCGCTGACCCCTGTAGGTCGGACTTCAGTCCGACATTCGCGCTCGGCGCGTCGCGCGAAGCTCTGGAAGGAATGTCGGACTGAAGTCCGACCTACAGTCCGACCTGCACGGCGCGGGGAGCGCCGCGTCTATGTCACTGCCCCGCGATGCCCTTGCGGTTGGTGAGCATCACCATGCCCTTCAGCATGTTGAACGCTTCGTAGAGTTCGTAGTCGCGCTCGGCGAGCGGTTCCTTCTCGGCCTCGTCCTTCGCGGCGCTGGTCGCGGGCGCGGCGTCCTTGTCGCCGCTCTTGTCCTTCACCGCGTCCTTGGGCAGTTCCTTGGTGGGATTCGACAGGTGCCGGCTCAAGTCGGCCTCCTTGACCATGTCGCCCGCCGTGGCCTGCACGGCCGAGACCTTGACCTTGTCGATCGCGATGTCGGGCTCGATGCCCTCTGCCTGGATGGAGCGGCCCGACGGCGTGAAGTAGCGTGCCGTGGTGAGTTTCAGCGCCGCGCTGTTGTTCATCGGCAGGATGGTCTGCACCGAGCCCTTGCCGAAACTGCGACGGCCCATGATCAGCGCGCGGCCACGATCCTGCAGCGCGCCGGCGACGATCTCCGAGGCCGAGGCCGAGCCCTCGTTGATCAGCACGATCAGCGGCGCGCCGCCGAGCAGGTCCGGCGGCTTGGCCGAGAATTCGAGCTTGGCGTCGGCCACGCGGCCGTCGGTGTAGACGATGCGGCCGGTCTCGAGGAAGGTATCGGCCACCGACACCGCCGCGCCGAGGATGCCGCCGGGATTGTTGCGCAGGTCGAGGATCATGCCCTTCAGGCTGTCGCCGGCCTGCTGCTTGAGCGCGGCCACCTGCTTGACCACGTCGTCGCCGGTCGCCGCCTGGAATTGGGAGATGCGCACGTAGCCATAGCCCGGCTCGAGCATGCGGCCCTTGACGCTCGCGACCTTGATCAGCGCGCGGGTGAGCTTCAACACCAGCGGCTTCTGCTCGCCCTCGCGCACGATGGTGAGGCCGATGTCGGTGCCCGGCTTGCCGCGCATCTTCTTCACGGCGTCGTTGATCGACATGCCCTTCACCGGCGTGTCGTCGAGCTTGATGATGGTGTCGCCCGCGAGGACACCCGCCTGCTGGGCCGGCGTGTCGTCGATGGGCGAGATGACCTTGAGGAAGCCCTCGTCCATACCGACCTCGATGCCGAGCCCGCCGAACTCGCCGGAGGTGCCTTCCTGCAGATCGGTGTAGTCGTCGGAATCGAGGTAGGCGGAATGCGGATCGAGGCCCGACAGCATGCCGCGCATGGCGTTCTCGATCAGCGTCTTGTCGTCGATGGACTCGACGTAGTCGCTCTTGATCTTGTGGAACACCTCGACCAGCACGCGAATGTCGTCCACCGGGATGGGCTCGCTCGCGGGCGCGACGCTCGGGCTATCGGCCTTGTCCCCCGCGGCGGGCGTCACGCCGGGCGCCTCGACCTCGGCATCCTCTGCCCTCGCGGCCTGACCGCACAGCAGCGACAACAGCAGCAGGGACAGGGCGGCGCGGCGCGCGGCGGGCTCTAGCGGCATTGCGGGGCCTTTACTCTCAGGTTGGTCTGGCGTTAGGAGGGTGCTGCGCGCCGCGAGTTCCGAACGCGACGGCGGATGGAGCATAGCCGCAGGCCGCGCGGGGGTCGAGCCACGCGACCTGGCGGTGAGTGAGGCTCAGGCGGCGTGCTGCGCGCTGGTGCGCAGACGCAGCAGCGAGTGGCCGGTCATCTCGCGCGGAATCTCGAGGCCCATCAAGGTCAGCATGGTGGGCGCGATATCCGCCAGGCTGCCGTCGGCCACCGCGTCCGCCGCGCGACCGACATAGACCAGCGGTACGACGTTGCTGGTGTGCGCGGTGTGGGCTTCGTCGCCCTCGGTCATCTTCTCGGCGTTGCCGTGATCGGCGGTGATCAGCACGTCCACGCCGTGCGCGCGCGCCGCGGCCAGCACGCGACCGAGACAGGCGTCCAGCACCTCGATGCATTGGACCGTCGCATCGAAGTTGCCGGTGTGGCCGACCATGTCGGCGTTGGCGTAGTTGCAGATGATGGCGTCGTAGGTGTCGCTGGAGAGAGCCGCGACCAGCTTGTCCGTGACTTCGGCGGCGCTCATGCCCGGGTCCAGATCATAGGTCGCGACGTTGGGCGAGGGCACCATCACGCGGTCCTCGCCCTCGAATACCTGCTCCTCGCCGCCGTTGAAGAAGAACGTGACGTGGGCGTACTTCTCGGTCTCGGCGATGCGCAGCTGGCGCAGGCCGTGCGCGGCGACCACTGCGCCAAAGGTATTGACCAGGTCCTCGGTGTCGTAGGCCACTGGCAGCTGGAACTGCTCGCCGTAGTTGGTCATGCACACGTAGGTGCCGAGCGCCGGCACGCGGGCGCGCGGAAAGCCGGCGAAATCGGTCGCGGTGAGCGCGGTGGTGATCTGACGGGCGCGGTCGGCGCGGAAGTTGGCGAACAGCACGACGTCGCCGTCCTCGACGCGGTGGGCCGTGGCGCCCGGCGGCACGATCACCGTCGCCTCGACGAACTCGTCGCTCTCGCCGCGCGCATAGGCGGCTTCCAGGCCGGCCAGCGCATCGCTCGCGCTGTGCGCGGCGACGCCGTCGACGATGACATCATAGGCCGGCTGAACGCGGTCCCACTTGCCGTTGCGGTCCATGGCGAAGTAGCGGCCGACGATCGACGCGACGCGCGCGGTGCCGAGCGCCGCGCCCTTGGCGGACAGGCGTTCGAGGGTCGGGGCGGCGCTCTTCGGCGGCATGTCGCGGCCGTCCAGGAAGGCGTGCACGTAGGTGCGCTTCACGCCGCTCGCGTGGGCGAGCTCCATGAGCGCGAGCATATGGTCTTCGTGGCTGTGCACGCCGCCGGGTGAGGCCAGGCCGAGAATGTGCACCGCACGGTCGGTCGCGGCGGCCCGCTCGCAGGCCGCGGACAGTACCGGGTTGCGCATGAAGTCGCCGTTCGCGACCGCCTTGCCGATTCGCGAGAAGTCCTGGTCGATCAAGCGGCCCGCGCCCAGGTGCATGTGGCCGACCTCGGAATTGCCCATCTGCTGGTCGGGCAGGCCGACGTCGGTGCCGGAGCAGCGGATCAGGAGGTGCGGGCACTCGGCCCACAGGCGGTCCCACACCGGCGTATGGGCGGCCAGGATGGCATTGGACTCCACGCTCTCGCTGTGGCCCCAGCCATCGAGAACGATGAGCATGACGGGATGTTTGGCGTTCGGCATCGGGCTTGGATCTTGTCGTTGTGTTACGCGGGTAAACGGCGGTTCCGCCGCGGATTTTGAGTGTATCATACGGCCCCGCCGGCCCCGGCCGCGCGAGACCAACGACCCCGTCACAGCCCCCGCGTCCACGTCACCATGGAACACCTCTCAGAATTCGTCACGAACCATTGGATGCTGGTCACGGCCTTCTGCGTGCTGCTCGGCCTGGTGGTGGCCAGCACCATCACGACCGCCACCGGCATTCCGCCGCAGGAAGCGGTCAGCATGATCAACCGCGAGGGCGCGGTGGTGATCGACATCCGCAACGCCGCCGATTTCAAGGCCGGTCACATCATCGACGCGGTGAATTTCCCGCTCGCGGATCTCGCCCAGGCCGGCGACAAGCTGAAGAAATACGCTGACAAGCCGCTCATCGTGTGCTGCACGAGCGGCAACCTGGCGGGCCAGGCGGCGCGCGAGCTCAAGTCGCAGGGCATTGCACGGGCGTTCGCCCTGCGCGGCGGCATCGGCGCGTGGCGCGCCGAGAACCTGCCGGTCGCGGCCGGCTGAGCGCCGCCGCCCATTCCACACAGTCAACCTATCGGAGCCCATCAGTCATGGCGGACGACAACGCCCCGCAGGCCATCACCGGCCAGCTGGCCATTCAGAAGATTTACGTGAAGGACGTGTCCTTCGAAGCGCCGAATTCGCCGGCCGTGTTCACCAGCGAAACCAATCCCACCGCCGATGTGCATTTCGCCAACCGCACCCAACTGCTGGACGCCGAGAACCACGAAGTGGTGCTGACCGTGACCGTCAAGGTCCACCACGCGGATCGCACCATCTACCTCGTTGAAGTGCAGCAGGCCGGTATCTTCACCATTCGCGGCTTCGCCGAGGAGCATATCGGCGCGATCCTCGCGACCGCCTGCCCCAACACGCTCTTTCCCTTCGCCCGCGAAGTGATCTGCGACCTGGTGGTCAAGGGTGGTTTCCCGCAGCTCTTGCTCGCGCCGGTCAACTTCGAATTGCTCTACGCCCAGGAACTGCAGCGGCGCATGGCGGCCGGCAACGGCGGCGCCCAGGCCGGCGGTCACTGAGACGCCCGCGGGCGGCGAGCGCCGATGGCTGAAGCGCCGATACTGGTGATGGGCGCCGGTGCCTGGGGCACCGCGCTCGCCGCGGTCTGCGCCCGCGCCGGCCGCGAGGTCTGCCTCTACGACACCGACGCCGCGACCATCGAGGCGCTCCGCGCCACCCACCATCACCCGCGCTTCGCGCCCGAGGTCGAACTGCCGGCGGGCATCACGCCCGTCGCCAGCCTCGCCGGTCTGCCGGTCCCCGCTTTCGCGCTGATGGTGGTGCCTTACCAGGTCATGCGTGGCGCGCTCGAAGCCCTGCGCCCCATGCTGCCGGCGCTTCAGGCGGTGGCCTGCGCAAGCAAGGGCTTCGAACTCGACACCGGCATGATGGCTCACGAGATCGTCGCCGCCGTGCTGGGCACCGAACTGCCCTTCGCCCAGGTGTCGGGGCCCAACTTCGCGGTCGAGATCCTGCGTGGCAGCCCGGCGGCCATCACCGTCGGCGCGAGCGACGCCGCGCTCGGCCAGCGGATAGTCGCCGCCATGCACGGGCCCGCGTTCCGGCCCTATTACACCGACGACGTGCTCGGCGTAGAGGTGGGCGGCGCGCTCAAGAATGTCATCGCCATCGCCGCCGGCATCGCCGACGGCCTGGGCCTCGGCGCCAATACGCGCGCCGCGCTCATCACGCGTGGACTGGCGGAAATCGCGCGCTTCGGCATGGCGCGCGGCGGACGCAGGGAAACCTTCATGGGGCTCTCGGGGATGGGAGATCTCGTGCTGACCTGCACCGACGACCAGTCGCGCAACCGTCGCTTCGGCAAGGCCCTCGCGGCCAGCGGTTCGGTGAGCGCGGCGCAGGCCGAGGTGGGCGCGCTGGTCGAGGGCGTGGCGACCGCGCGCGCGATCGCGGCGCTCGCGCGCCAGAGCGGCGTGGAGATGCCGATCGTGACCGAGGTCACCCGCGTGCTGAACGGTGAGACCTCGCCTACCGACGCGGTGCGGCGCCTGCTGGCGCGCGACCCGACCGCCGAGACCGGCGCCTGAGCGTCGACGCGCCGCGCCGCGCGTGATTGACGCGCCTTCGGGCGCCTGCCCATACTCGCCCTGCCTTGGGGAGGCGATCCGCGGTCCAGCCGTGACGCCGTGACGGCACATTGTCCGGCGCGGCGCGACTCCGCGCGGCATGTCGTAGCAAATCCCCAGGAGTCGCCATGTCCGCCGTTCCCCCTGTCGTGCCTCACTGGGCGGATGCCTCGCCCGCCTCGCTGTTCTCGCTCGGCGCCGGCACCACCGCGGTGTGGGCCGCGTTGACCGGTCGAGCCGGTCCGGCCGATCAGCCGGTGCTCGTGGTGTGGCTGCTGGCGGTCGCGCTGGTGCAGGTCATCACCGGGCTCGTCGCGCTGCGCCGCGGCGACTCGGTGGGCGGCAGCATGAATCTCGTGTTCGGCATCCTGTTCTGGGCCGCGCCGGCCTGCACCACGGCGCTGTTCGTCGCGTCCGTGGGCGGCGCGCCGGCCGCGCCGCTGACGCTGGTGATGAACGGCTGGGTGTTCGCCTTTCTGGGGCTCGTGCTGTTCGCGCACATTCCCATCATGGCTGCGCAGAGCGTGCTTCTGTTCCTCGCGATGACCATGTTCACGGTGGCTGTCGCGCTGCTCGCCGCGCTCAACCTGCAGTTGCCCGCCGAACAGGCGCAGGCGCCATGGCCGATGGTGTCGTGGAGCGCCGGCTGGCTGATTGGCGCGGCGGGCCTCCTGATGAGCTATCCCGCCATGGCGGCGATCGCCAATAACGCCTTCGGGCGTGCGGTTCTGCCGGTTCCCGGTCCGGCAGGCTTCATGCGCGTGCGCTGAGCCCTACGCCCGTGCACGCTGACGGCGGCCGCGGACGGCCAACGTCGCCAAGGCCGGCCCGAGCAGCCATGCGCCGGCCGGCAGCGGCACCGGCGCGGGCTGGAACGCCAGGTGATCGTAAGCAATGCCGTCGTGATTGCCCACTTGGTTGTCGAGGTGTACGCCGCGGATCACCTCGCCCGGCGCGGCGTCGATGCGCAGGTAGCCCACGCGGCCGCTGCTGGGCGCGAGCAGGCTGCTGGAATTGAGGAAGAAACTGAAGCCGCCGCCGAGGTCGAGGCTGATGCCGATATTGCCCTCGGCCTGCTGGATGCTGAACCCGACCGACGTGACGCCGCCTTCGAACAGGAAGCGCACGTCACTCCAGCCACCGTCGTTCGCATAGGACGTGATCGGTACGAACGGCCGATTGACCAGGGATTTCGTGCCATCCCAGGCGCTGCCCACGAAGGCGTTCGAGACCTGATCATCGACCGCCGGCGTGAACGTGAAAGGCAGGGTGCCGGTCGGGCCGTAGCCGCTCAACGAGGGGGGCAGCACCTGGACTTTGAGACCGCTGACGAGTTGAGTGTCTTCGAAGTCCTCGATCACGTAGCCCGAGACGCCGAGCACCGTGTCGCTCGCTCCCCACCCTGCCGGACCGAAGGCCACCGCCGAGGCGGCGTTCGCGTTGATTGAAGCCGAGAGCAGGCCTAAGGCCGCAAAGGTCGCAAGGCTTTTGAATCGCATGGCGAGGTCTCCTGTCTGGTCCGTGGCCGTCATCCAAAGGGCGGTATGCGCGCCGCCCTCTGCATGTCGGGCAAGACTAAGGCGCTGGTCTGGTCCGCCGCCACGCCCGCCCGCGCCAGCGAGGCGGGCATACCCAACATCTTCACAGTTCTTCACAGTTCGTGACGACTGCGCTTCAGTCGCGGGGGGCGAGTTCGGTGTCGGCGTCGCGCGCGGTTGGCGCGCCCGCGCCCGCGTAGTCGTGCTGGCGCCAGGCCTCGTAGAGCGCGATGGACACAGCGTTGGAGAGGTTGAGACTGCGGCTGCCCGCCACCATGGGAATGCGCACGCGCCGCGCCGCGGGCAGGCGCGCCAATACTTCCGTCGGCAGGCCGCGCGACTCTGGTCCGAACAGCAGGCTCGCGTCGGCGGGAAACGCGGTCTCTGCGAGACTCACGCCGCCGCGCGTGGTGAAGGCGAACAACACACTGTCGCCGAGCGTGGCGAGACAGGCCTCCAGCGAGGCGTGACAGCGCAGGCTCGCGTACTCGTGGTAGTCGAGCCCGGCGCGTCGCAACTGGCGATCGTCGAGCGTGAAACCGAGCGGTTCCACCATGTGCAGCCGCGCCCCGCTGTTGGCGCAGAGCCTGATAATATTGCCGCTATTCGGCGGGATTTCCGGCTCGTAGAGGATGATGTTGAACACGGTTGAAGGCGCGCTCGCGAGGCCGCGGCGGACGTCATGACGACTGATCAGAGGCTCGCGCTCGAGTTCTGCGGCATGCGCTTCGCGACCCCGCTGGTGTTGCTGTCCGGGTGCGTGGGCTTCGGCGAAGAGTACACACGGGTCGAAGGCTTTGCCAACGCCGAGGCCGGCGCCGTGTGCCTGAAGGGCACCACCCTCGCGCCACGTCTCGGCAATCCCGCGCATCGCGTGTACGAGACGCCCGGCGGCATGCTGAACGCCATCGGCCTGCAGAATCCCGGCGCGCGCGCGGTGGTCGATACCATCCTGCCGACGCTCGACTTCGCCGAGACGCGCTTCATCGCCAACGTCTCGGGCTCGACGGTGGAGGAGTACGAAGAGGTCACGCGCATCTTCGACGACTCGCCGATCGACGCGATCGAAATCAACATCTCCTGTCCGAACGTCAAGGAAGGCGGCGTGACCTTCGGCAACGATCCGGACATGTCGGCGCGGGTCGTCGCGGCCTGCCGCCGCGCGACGAAGAAGCCGCTCATCACCAAGCTCTCGCCCAACCAGACCGACATCGCGGCCAACGCCCGGCGCTGCATCGAGGCCGGCACCGACGGCTTCGCGGTGATCAACACGCTGATGGGCATGGCCATCGACATCGAGCAGCGGCGGCCGGTGCTGGGCAACAACCAGGGCGGACTGTCCGGCCCTGCGATCAAGCCGGTGGCGGTGTTCCGCACCTTCCAGGTGGCGCAGGTGGCGCGCCCGCACGGCATTCCGATCATCGGCCAGGGCGGCGTGACCTCGGCGGCCGACGCCATCGAGTTCCTGCTGGCCGGCGCGACCGCGGTGGGCGTGGGCACGGGGCTGTTCTACGACCCGCTGCTACTCGCCTCCATCAATGCCGGCATTCTCGACTACCTCGATCGTCACGGCTTCGCGCAGGTGAGCGATCTCACCGGTGCGCTGCGCCTGAACGGCGCCTGAGGCGCTCAGCCGCGCTCGAGACGCTTCAGGAACACGCGCATCTCCTTCGCGGCCTGTACGTCGCCGCGCTGCTCGGCGACGCTGATGCCCTGCGCGTAGGCTTCCCTGGCCTGCAGGTCGGCGCCGCTCGCGGCGAGCGCGCGGCCGAGCAGTTTCCAGGCGGCGGAGTAGGCCGGATCGAGCGCCACTGCGCGACGCAGGTGCTCGGCCGCGGCGGCGGGATCCTCGTCCATGAGCGCGTTGCCCAGGCCGAAGCGCAGCAGCGCGCTCTCCCCCTGGCTCGCGAGCAGCGCTTCCAGCCGCTCGACCGCGGGCTTCATCGCGCGCCGCTCATTCGCGGCCTTCTTCCTTGATGCGCTTGGGCTCGAGGCCGAGGCTGCGCAGCTTGCGATAGAGATGGGTGCGCTCGATGCCGACCTGCTCCGAGACGCGACTCACGCTGCCGTTGAACACGCGCAGCTGGTACTCGAGGTACGCGCGCTCGAACTGCTCGCGCGCTTCGCGCAGCGGCAGGTCGAAGCCCGGCATGACGGGCTCCGCGCTGACCTCGGGATTGAGCCCCAGCATGCTGTTGACCTCCGCCACTTCCACCTGCCCGGTCCCGCCCAGGATCAGCAGGCGCTGGATGAAGTTCTTCAGTTCGCGCACGTTGCCCGGCCAGTCGTAGTCCTGCAGCCGGTGGCGCACGGCATTCGACAGCGCGCGACGCGGCAGACCCTCGCGCGCCTCGAAGTAGGCGAGGAAGTGATCGACCAGTTCATCGATGTCGCCGCGCCGCTCACGCAGCGGCGGCACGCTCAAAGGCAGCACGTTCAAGCGGTAGTAGAGATCTTCGCGGAACCTGCCGGCGGCGACCATCTCCGCGAGGTTGCGTCGGGTGCTCGCGATGATGCGCACGTCGATGCTCACCGGTTCGCGGCCGCCGACCCGCAGGAAGGACTGGTTCTCTAGCGCGCTCAGGAGCCGCGCCTGGGTGCTCATGTCCATGTCGGCGATGTCCTTCAGGAACAGGGTGCCGCCGTTCGCGAGTTCGAGCGAGCCGAAGCTCAGATTGCCGCCGTCCTCCACGCCGAACAGTTCCGCGTCGGGATTCTCGCGCGCGAGACCGGCCACGCTGACGTTGATGAAACGATTGCCTGCGCGGCTGCCCTGGCCGTGGATGAAGCGCGCGATGGTCTCCTTGCCGACGCCCGACTCACCGTTGATGAAGACGCTGGTCTTGTGATCGGCGATGCGCCGTGCGTCGGCCCTGAGCTTTTCCATCTCGGGATTCGAGCCTATCGGTTCCTGGGACGACTGGCTGCGCTGCCTGAGACCGATGTTCTCGGACACCAGGCTCGCGTTCTCCAGCGCGCGCTGCACCGTGACGAGAATCTTGGCGATGGACAGCGGCTTCTCGATGAAGTCGTAGGCGCCGAGCCTGGTCGCCTCGACCGCGGTCTCCACCGTGCCGTGGCCGGACATCATGATCACCGGCGTGTCGACCGTGCTGCCGTCGGACCATTCCTTCAGCAGCGTGATTCCGTCGGTGTCAGGCATCCAGATGTCGAGCAGGATCAGATCGGGGCGGCGCTGGCGACGGGCTTCCCGAGCGCGCTCCGCGTTCTCGGCGATGGTGACTTCGAAACCCTCGTCCTCGAGGATTTCCTTGAGCAGCCCGCGGATGTCGGGCTCGTCGTCGACGACCAGAATATGGGCGGTACTCATACGGCATCCTTCAGCAATGCTTCTTCGTTCTGTGCCGGCTCCTTGTCGAGCGGCAGACGGATGATGGCAACGGCGCCGACCTCCGGGTTGTTGCGCAGCGTGACGACGCCGTTGTGCTCCTCGACGATCTTCTTGACGATGGCGAGACCGAGGCCCGTTCCCTTGGCCTTGCTCGTGACGTAGGGTTCGAAGATGTTCGACAGCAATGGTTCGGGCAGGCCTTCGCCGCGGTCCTCGATGCGGATCTCCACGTGATCCGCCTGCGCGTACTGCGTGATCGAGGTCGACACGATGATATGCGCATTCGCAGGCTCCGGCGACGCCTCGAAGGCGTTCTTCACCAGGTTGTTCAGCACCTGGCGCAGGCGCGTCGGGTCGCCGGACAGCGGTGGCAGGCCTTCTGCCAGCCGGGTCTCGATGCGCGCTTCGGGGTAGCCGCCGCGGAACAGGTCGACGACGCCCGCGATCAGCGCGTTGATGTCGACCGCCGCGCGGGTGATGACCGGTGACTTCGCGTAGTCGGAGAAGGTATTGACGATGGCCTTCATGGTCTCGACCTGCTGCACGATGGTGCTGGTCAGGCGTTCCAGCGCCTCGCCTTCTTCCGGGCCGAGCTTCTTCAGGTATTTCTGCCGCAGACGCTCGGCCGCCAGCTGGATGGGCGTGAGCGGGTTCTTGATCTCGTGGGCCAGGCGCCGCGCCACCTCGGACCAGGCTGCATCGCGCTGTCCTTGAATGATGGCGGTGATGTTCTCGAACACGATCACGTAGCCGCGCGCGGCGCTGTCGTGGCGCGCCAGCGAGGTGCCGCGGCACATCAGCACCCGGCGGCCGTTGGAGGCGAAGATGGTGATCTGCTCCTGCCACTCGGAACGCTGCTCGGCGAGCAGCGGCTCGAGCGTGTCGGCCAGCGGGTGCAGATGATCGTCGCGCCGGCAGGTCTCGATGAAGCCGAGGCCCGGGGCCGCGTCGTCATCCAGTTCCAGCATGCGTCGCGCGGACTCGTTCAGGGTGGTGATGTGCGCCGCCTCGTCCAGCGCGACAACGCCGGAGGACAGCTGCCGCAGCACCGTGTCCAGGTATTCGCGCTGGGTCTCGGTCTCGGCGCGCGCGCGGCCGATGCGTCGCGTCATGTCGTTGAACGAGCTGACCAGGAAGCCCATCTCGTCGTTGCTCTGCACCGGCAGGCTGGTGGCGTAGTCGCCGGCCGCGACCGCCGCCGTGCCGATCGCGAGATCGCGGATCGGCGCCGCCAGCCGCCGCGCCGAGTAGAACGCCGCCCACACCGCGGTGACGATGCTGAACAAGAGCACCATGGTGAGCGTCATGGCGAACGACAGCTTGAGCTTCTCGCGCAGGTAGTCGAGCTCGTGGTACTTGGCGTAGGCGTTCTCCACCGTGCCGGCGAGCCGGTTGATGCGCGGCGCGATGGGGTACAGCGCGTGCAGCACGCGCTTGGCGCCGGCGCCCGGCGCGACGTTGACGCTGACCGCCACGCGCACGAAGAGCGTGCCGTCGCGCAGCGGATCCAGGCCGATGTAGCTGCGCCCCTGGCGCAGCTGCACCAGCAGCGACTCCGCCGGCAGGTGGGGAATGAGATCGCTGATGCGGCTGCTGGTCGCGAGCGGTTCGCCGTCGGCGCTGAGCAGCGTGAGTTCGTCGGCGCCGCTGCGCGCGCGCATCGCGTCCAGCACCGACGGGCCCGGGGTCCAGGCGCTCGCGGTCACGATGCTGCCCGGATCGCGCAGCGCGTCCAGGTTCAGCGTGGTGCGTTCCGGGGGCGCGCCCTGCGTGATCTCCTCGGCCATGCTCTCGGTCTGCGACAGCAGTTCACGCATGCGCAGATCGAGCGCCTCGCGACTCAGTTCCAGCGAGCTCTGCAGCGCGTCGCCGACCCGCACGTCGAACCAGCTGTCGATGCCGCGTCTCAGGAAATCGAGGGAGAATGTGTAGAGCACCGTCACCGGCAGCACCGCCAGCGCGACGAAGATCACCAGCATGCGGAGCGTGAGACGCGCGCCCGGTTCGCGCGCCCGGATCTGGCGCAGGAGGCGCCGCACGTTGACGCCGATGAGCCACACGAAGGCCATGAGACCCGCGGTGTTCGACAGCAGCAGCACCGAGTACAGCGCGCCGAAGCGATCGGAATTCTGCATGGCGGCGCTCATCAGCACCAATGAGCCGAGCAGCGACAGGGTCAGCAGCCCCACCGTGCCCAGCATCACCGCGCGTCGCCGCCTTACAACTGCGTTCGCCATCGGTACCACCCGCTGGACATGTGCCAGCCCGGCGAGATGAAGGCAATCGGGATCAGCGGTCCGGGCAGCGAGCGAATGGCCAGCCGCAGGCGCAGCGAGATCTCGACGTCTTCCCCGGCGAGCTGGCTGGCCTCGGCGATGGGCAGGTCGCGGATGCGCGCGAGGTCCTGGATCGCGAGGCCGAGCTCGCCGTGGATACGTCGTTCGCCCGTGGCGCGGTCGGAGAGCACGAACTGGTCGCTCAGCGCGTGGCGTTCGATGGTGAAATCACGGTGCGCGGACAGCACCTCGGCGTCCCACAGGAGCTTGCGCGGCCGCGCGATGCGCAGATCGAACTCGATGGTGATCGGCACGCCGCTGTTCATCGCCTTGATCGCGTCCTCACTGAATTCGATGCGCGAATCGGCGTCGACCATCAGCATCTCGTGGGTGACGTGTTCCGAGGCCGATTCGATCTCGATGTCACTCGCCCACAGCAGCGGCAGCCACAACGCGAGCAGGACCAGCTGAGCCAGGAGGAGCAGGCGGCGGGCGTGGGCTGGCATCAGGCGGTGGGCGGCTTGTTGATGAGGCAATAGTAGAAGCCATCCATGTCGTCGTCGCCAGGCAGGACCTGGCGACCGTGCAGCGTGGCGCGGCCGAAGGCGCCGGCGATGGGCTGCACGCGGGCTGCGGGCGTCGCGGCCAGGAAGGCCGCCACCACGTCGTCGTTCTCCGCGCGCAGCACCGAGCAGGTGACATAGAGCAGGCGTCCGCCCGGGGCGAGCAGAGGCCACAGCGCCGTGAGCAGGCGCGCCTGCGCCGCGCGGGCGGCGTCCACGTCCTCGGGCATCCGCCGGAGGCGGATGTCGGGGTGACGGCGCATCACGCCGAGCGCGGTGCAGGGCGCGTCGAGCAGGATGGCGTCGAACGGGCGTCCGTCCCACCACTGTTCGGGCGCGCCGGCGTCGGCCTCGCGCACCGTGCAGGCCAGGCCGAGCCGCGTGAGGTTCTCGTGCACGCGGGCGAGCCGCGGAGCGGCCTGGTCCAGGGCGGTGAGATCGAGCCCTGGCCCGGCTATCTCGAGCAGCTGCGCGGTCTTGCCGCCCGGGGCCGCGCAGGCGTCCAGTACCCGCTCGCCGGCGCGCGGCGCGAGGATTTCCGCCGCGAGCTGCGCCGCCTCGTCCTGCACCGAGACCAGGCCCTCTTCCAAGCCTGGCAGCGCCTGCACCGCCACGCCGGTGGCGAGCCGCAGCGCGGCACTGGCATGACGACCCGGCTGCGCCTCGATCCCGGCCGCGGCGAGGGCTTGCGCGTAGGTGTCGCGCGTACCGCGCAGCCGGTTGACGCGGAGGGTCAGCGGGGCATGGGCGTTGCTCGCCACGAGCAGCGTTTCCAGCGCGTCTGGCCAGTCGCCGCGCAGCCGCTCCACCAGCCAGGGCGGGAACTCGCTCTCGGCCAGGGCGGGCGGGCCGGCGGGGCGGCGCTGGGCATTGCGCAGCACGCCGTTCACGAGCCGGCTCGCCCACGGTTTGCCGAGCATGCGGGCGCCTTCGACCGTGGCGGAGACCGCGCCGTGGGGCGCGGTGGCGAGATGATCGAGCTGGTAGAGACCGACCAGCAAAAGAGCCTCGACATCGGCGTCCTTGCGGCGCAGCGGCTTCGGCATCAGGGCCGCGAGGCGCGCGTGCAGGGCGTGGTAGTGACGCAGCACGCCGTAGGCGCAGGCCTGGGCGAAGGCGCGGTCGCGCTCGCCGGACAGCTCGCGGAGCGCGCGGGGCGCCGCCTCGGCGAGCGACCGTCCTTCGTCCACCACCGCGGCGACGATACGTGCGCCCACCACGCGTGCCGCGGCGCCCTCACTCACAGGTGCTGCCCGTAGCCATGCCGTAAGGCGCGCGCGCTCATGCGCTGCTTGCCGGCGGGCTGCAGTTCGGTGATGGCATAGCAGCCGTCCGCGGTCGCCACCAGGATGCTGTCGTCTTCATGGCCGAGCAGCGCGCCGGCGGCGGCGCCGCGGCCGTCCGCGCGTGGGTGACCGGCGAGTACCTTGACCTCCAGCCCGCCCAGGCGGGTCTGCGCACCGGGCGCGGGCGCCAGCGCGCGCACCTGGCAATCGATCTCGCGAGCGGTGCGCTGCCAGTCGATGATGCGGTCCGCGGGACCGAGCTTGGCGGCGTAGGTGACGCCAGCCTCGTCCTGCGGGGCTTCCACGATGTCCCCAGCCAGGTAGCGCGCGATGGCCTCATCCAGCGCCAGCGCGCCGAGCGCCGCGAGGGTGTCGTGCAGCTCACCGCCGGTGGTGGTCGGGTCTATCGGGCATTCGCGCGTCAGCCACACCGGGCCCGCGTCCAGCTTCAGCACCACGCGCATGATCGAGATGCCGCTGCGTGTGTCGCCCGCCATGATCGCGCGCTGTATCGGCGCCGCGCCGCGCCAGCGGGGCAGCAGCGAGGCATGCACGTTGAGCGCCGTGATCGGCGGGTCGATGAAAGAGGGAGGCAGCATGAGCCCATAGGCGGCCACCACCAGGAGGTCCGGCGCATAGGCCGCGAACGTCGCCTGGGCCTCCATCGGTGTGACGCGTTCGGGCTGCTCCACCGGCACGCCCGCCGCCATCGCGACGCGCTTGACCGGACTTGCCTGCAGCTGCCGCCCGCGGCCAGCAGGGCGATCGGGTTGCGTGTAGACGGCCACCAGTTCGAGCTCCGGACGCTCGAGCAGGGCTTGGAGACTTGGCACGGCGAAATCCGGCGTGCCTGCGAACACGGTGCGAACGCGGCGGGTCATGGGGCTCGACTACTGTAGTGCATGCGGGGAACGCGCGCCGCGAGGCCTGGCCTCTGCGACGCGCTGGGATCTGGCCCAGTTCAACTGGCCAGACGCTGCTGCTCTTTGATGAGCTTCTTGCGGATGCGGGTCTGCTTCAGCTGCGACAGGTAGTCGACGAAGAGCTTGCCTTCGAGGTGGTCCATCTCGTGCTGGATGCACACCGCCAGCAGACCATCGGTCTCGACTTCGAATGGCTGGCCCTGGGCGTCCAGGGCCGCGACGCGCACCCAGTCGGCGCGGCTGACATTCTCGAAGATGCCCGGCACGGACAGGCAGCCTTCCTCCATTTCCTCTTCGCCGCGTCGCTCGATGATTTCCGGGTTGACCAAGCACAGCGGCGCCTGCTTGTCGCTCGATACATCGATGACGATCACCCGCTGTTGGACATTGATCTGGGTCGCGGCGAGCCCGATGCCGGGCGCCGCGTACATGGTCTCGAACATGTCCTCCACCAGCGTCACGAGCGCCGTGTCGAACACGCTCACGGGCTCGGCCTTCAGCCTGAGCCGCGGGTCGGGATGATGGAGGATCTGCCGCAGGGCCATGCCGTCACCGGAAATCGTCTTGCTGTCGCGAGGATATCTCTAAGGCACTGATTACTCAAACAGAATTACGTCCGCGGCGCACCGCCTGGGCGCCCTTTTTAAGTATTTCATTTTTGCCTTGTTCTGCTAAACTACATTAAGGACGTCATGTAAGAGCGTTGACATGTCGGGGAAATTTTCCGTTTTTCTCGCCGCGCTGCTGGTCTGCGCCATTGCAGCCGCAGACGAGGTGCAGCTGCGCGCCGACAGGCCTGCGACCTACACCGTCGTCAAGGGTGACACGCTGTGGGATATCTCGGGCCGCTTCCTGACCCATCCCTGGCAGTGGCCCTCGATCTGGCATGCGAACCCGCAGATCGCCGATCCGCACTGGATCTATCCTGGCGACGTCCTCACCCTGGTCTACGTGGACGGCAAGCCGCAGCTCAAGGTGGTCGACCGCAACATCAAGCTGTCGCCCTCGGTCCGCAGCGTCGCGCATGCCGAGCACGTGCATGCCATTCCGCTCGATGCTGTGGCGCCGTTCCTGAGCCGCCCGCGCGTGGTGTCCGAGGCCGAGCTCGACGCGGCCGCCTACGTGGTCGGCTCGCAGGACGAGCACCTGGCCTACGGCGCCGGATTCCGCGTCTACGTGCGCAACCTGGGCGCCCCGGACACCGCCAAGTTTTCAGTCTATCGCCGCGGCGGCCTGTACCGCGACCCGGACACCAACACCATTCTCGGCTACGAGGCCGAGCACGTGGCCGATGCCCTGGTCGAGAAGTTCGGCGACCCGGCCACGGTGCAGATCGTCAATTCCAGCAAGGAAGTGATGAACGGCGACCGCCTCCTGCCGCAGACCGAAGACACCATGCAGGAGTTCTATCCGCATGCCCCCGCCGCTCCGGTCGACGCCAAGATCATCTCGGCCATGGGCGGCATCGCGCAGATCAGCCAGCACCAGGTGGTGGTCCTGAACCGCGGTCTCAAGGATGGTATCGAGCCGGGCCACGTGCTGGCCATCTACCAGCGCGGCAAAGTCGTGCGCGACTCGGTGGGTGGCGATGTCGCCTACCAGAACGCCGAGGCCGAGCGGGAGCGCATGGAGCGTGAGGCGCCGACCGGTCCCGGGCGGCTGTGGGCCAGCGTGGTCAACGACTTGCGTCAAATCGATCGCGATGCGCGCGACTTCGTCGGCACCCCGGTCAAGGGCAGCAACGCGGTCACCGTGCAGCTGCCGGAGGAGCGGGCGGGCGAACTGATGGTGTTCCGCGCGTTCGAGGGCGTGAGCTACGGGCTCGTGATGCGCCTCGAGCGGCCCGTCTACGTGATGGACAGCGCGCGCAACCCCGACTGACGCGCTCCCGCCCGGCGCCGGCCGTGCCAAACGGCCGGCGGCATGGCTATGATGACCGCCGGTGTACAACGGATTGGACATCGCCATGCTGCGCAGGATCCTCGCGCTTCACGCCGCGCTTTACCGTGCCCCTCGCGCCTTGCCCGAGGCTGTCGCGGCCTTCGAACAGTCACT
Source organism: Gammaproteobacteria bacterium (assembly GCA_019747795.1). Classification (GTDB taxonomy): domain Bacteria; phylum Pseudomonadota; class Gammaproteobacteria; genus JADJYF01. Next base: position 33,129 of record JAIEQK010000051.1, read on the forward strand.
GCCTCCCGAACACCTCGACTTCATCCTGAACGCTGTCGCCGCCCGCGGTGCGGCGCCCGACTGGACGGCGGCCGACCAGGCGCTCGACTGGCTGGCGGCGCCCGGGCGGGGCGTGCTCCTGCTCGGAAGCGCCGGCTACCCGCCGTTGCTGCGCGCGACGGCGGCGCCCCCGGTGCTGCTGTTCGTCGACGGTGACCCGTCGGCGCTCGCAAGCCCGCAGATCGCGGTGGTCGGCAGCCGCCAGGCGACCCCCCGCGGCCGCGACATCGCGCTCGAATTCGCCCGCGGCCTCGCGGTC
>JAIEQK010000096.1 GCA_019747795.1 Gammaproteobacteria bacterium
CCGCTGCCGGCGAAACCGGCCGCGATCACTACTGCCGCGCGGGTACCGCGCGCGGCGAGCGCCGCCACCGCGTCGACCGCCGCGGCCGCCGGCGTGGTGATGATGGCGAGTTCCGGCGCGGCAGGCAGGCTCGCGACGTCGGGAAAGCAGCGGTGCTCGAAGAGCGTCGCGCGATGGGGATTCACCAGCCACACCGGTCCCGGGAAACCGGCGTCCAGCACGTTGCGCGTGATCAGCTGCCCGAGCGCGCCCGCGCGCTCGGTGGCGCCGATGATCGCGACGGAGGATGGCTTGAACAGCGCGTCGAGGTTGCGAATGGTCATGGACGCACGGTGCCCCGCGCGCCCGCTCGAAGTCAACGACGTGGATCAACTCGTGGAGCGCGCGTATCGCGCCCGCAACCAGTCAGCCTGTAGGTCGGACTTCAGTCCGACATTTTCACGAGCGCGTGACGCCAGGGAATGGAATGTCGGGCTGAAGCCCGACCTACAGTTACGCGGTCAGCGCCTGTACAAGCCGCTCTGGCTCGCCGTCTCCAGCGAATCTCCGTAGGTCGGACTTGCACCCGACATTCCATGGCGTCGCGCTCAGCGCCTGTACAAGCCGATCAGACTCGCCTTCTCCAGCGTGTTGTAGTGCAGGTAGAAGCCGACCACCGCGGCGGAGGTGTCGGCGGTCACCGGCAGCGTCTTCATGCCGACCGCATGCACGGTGAAGATGTAGCGATGAATGTTCGCACCCTGCGGCGGGCACGGACCGCCGTAGCCCGGCTTGCCGAAATCGGTGCGCACCTCGAGCGCGCCGGCCGGCATCTTGCCGCTGGCCGGATCGCCCGCCCCGAGCGCGAGGCTGGTGACATCGGCCGGGATGTTCGCCACCACCCAGTGCCAGAAACCGCTGCCCGTGGGCGCGTCCGGATCGAAGCAGGTCACGGCGAAGCTCTCGGTGCCGGCCGGCGCGCCGCTCCAGGTGAGCTGCGGCGAGAGATTGCCGCCGGCGCAGCCGAAGCCGTAGGCCTCGGACAGCACGTGCTGGCTGCCGAGCAGTTCGCCTTCCTTGAAGCTCTCGCTGGTGAGTATGAGGGACATGTATTGCTCCTTGGTTCGAGGTTGGATGTATGACGCGGCTCAATGCTCGCTGGCGCCGCTCGCGCCGAGGCCGGTGACCGCACGCACGTACTGCGCATCGTAGGCGCTCGCCTCGCGTCGCGCGCGCTCGCTTCTATCGGTCAGCGAGACCAGCACGGTGACCGTCACGCACGCGACGAGCGCGAACAACGCGGGATAACGATAGGGAAAGGGCGCGCTGGCGTGATGCAGCAGGTCCACCCACACCGTCGGCCCGAACACCACGCAGGCGATGGCCGTGAGGAGCCCCACCGTGCCGCCGACCACCGCGCCGCGGGTGGTGAGCCCCCGCCAGTAGAGCGCGAGCACGAGCAGTGGGAAATTGACCGCCGCGGCCACCGCGAACGCGAGCAGCACCATGTAGGCGACGTTCTGCCCCTCGAAGGCGATGCCGAGCACGACCGCCAGCAGGCCGAGCGCCACCGCCGCGACGCGCGAGATGCCGACCACCTCCTGCTCGGTGGCGCGCTCGCGGCGCCAGACGTTGGCGTAGAGATCATGGGCGATGGCCGAGGCGCCGGACAGCGTGAGTCCCGATACGACCGCCAGGATGGTGGCGAAGGCCACGGCCGATACGAAGCCCAGGAACAGATCGCCCGCCACGACCTTGGAGAGATGGATGGCCGCCATGTTGTCCCCGCCGATGAGCTTGCCGGCCGTGGTCAGGAACTCCGGCCGCCCGCCGACCAGCGCGATGGCGCCAAAACCCAGCACCACGATGAGCAGGTAGAAATAGCCGATGAGCGCGGTGGCGACGAACACCGAGTGGCGCGCCGCGCGCGCGTCGGGCACGGTGAAGAAGCGCATCAGGATGTGCGGCAGACCGGCGGTGCCGAACATGAGCGCGGCGCCGAGCGACAGCGCCGACAGCGGATCGGACACGATGCCGCCGGGCGCCATCACGGCGGGGCCCTTGGGATGGACCGCGACCGCGGCCTTGAACAGTCGCTCGAAGGAAAAGCCGAATTCGTTCATCACGAGCAGCCCCAGCACCGTCGAGCCGAACAGCAGCAGCACGGCCTTGGTGATCTGTACCCAGGTGGTCGCGATCATGCCGCCGAAGGTCACGTACAGCACCATCAGCCCGCCGACCGTCACCACCGCGCCCCAGTAGGGCAGGCCGAACAAGAGTTGAATCAGCGTGCCGGCCCCGACCATCTGCCCGACCAGGTAGAGGCTGATGACGATGAGCGTGGAGCAGGCGGCCAGCGTGCGCATGGGCCCGGCGGCGAGGCGAAAGCCGACCGCGTCGGCGAAGGTGTAGCGCCCGAGGTTGCGCAGGCGCTCGGACAGCAGGAACAAGAGCAGCGGCCAGCCCGCGAGCCCACCCACGCCCCAGATGAGCCCGTCGAAGCCGCCGCTGTAGATGAGCCCGGTGACGCCGAGGAACGAAGCCGCCGACATGAAGTCGCCGGCGATCGCCACGCCGTTCTGCGTGCCGGTGATGCTGCCGCCGGCGGCGTAGTAGTCGGCGGTGGTGCGGGTGCGGCGCGCCGCCCAGGCGGTGATGCCGAGCGTGACGGCGACAAACACCAGGAACATGGTGATGGCCGGCACGTTGAGCGGTACGCGCGCCACCGGGCCGGCGGCCTCGCCGAGCGCGAACGCGGCCGGCGTCGGGCACAGACAGGCGAGCGCGAGGCCGCGCGACGAACGACTGCTCACCCCCTCAGTCCTGCGCGGCGTGGCGCGCGAGGATGCGCGCCATCTCGATATCGAACTCGCGGTTCGAGCGCCACACGAACAGGCCCGTGAGCGCGAAGCCGAACAGGATCACCGAGGAGCCGAGCGGCACGCCGCGCGTCGTGACCATGCCGGGCGCGAGGGGCGTGGCAAGCGCTCCCGGCGCGTAGGCGATGAGCAGGATGAAACCCAGGAAGGCGCTGAACACCGCGAGCGACAGCCACAGGCACAGCCGTTCACGACGGCGCTGCAGGCGCTGGAAATCGGTGTCCGCGAGGATGCGGGTGTACAGTTGGTCCATTGAGAGAATCACCGCGGGCGCGCACGCCCGCTCGTCATGCGTCCTGTGTGCTCGCCCGCGGCCCGCTCAGCCCCACAGCTCGCGGCTCGCGAGCCGCGCGCCTTCGGCCAGCGCCGCGAACTTCGCCCATACCACCGAGGCCGCCACCATCTCCCAGCCGGCGAAGGTGCCGAAGCCGCAGTCGGCGCCGGCGATCACGCGTTCGCGGTCACCGACCGCGTCCACCGCCTCGAGAATGCGGTTGGCGATCACCTGCGGGTGTTCGATGTAGTTGACCGTCGAGTCGATCACGCCGGGGATGAGGATCTTGTCCTTGGGAAAACCCATCTTCTTCAGCGCCGCGTACTCGTGCTGATGGCGCGGGTTGGCGAACTCGATGGAGAACGCGCCGACCCGCGCCTCGCGGATGATGGGAAACACGTCGGCCAGCGGCACGTCGCAGTCGTGCGGGCCATCGTAATTGCCCCAGCACACGTGCAGGCGGATGCGGTCCGACGGAATGTCGACGCAGGCCTGGTTGATGGCGTCGATGTGGATGGCGATGGCGTCCTGGAATTCCTTCAGGGGCGCGTTCTGCCACTGGCCATGGCGTTCCATGGCGAGATCCGGGCAGTCGAGCTGCAGCACATAGCCGCGCGCGTGAACGAGCTCGTATTCCTTGCGCATCTCGCGCGCCACGGCCCGCACGTAGGCCTCGTGGCTGTCGTAGTACTTGTTGCCGAGCGTGGTGCAGACGATGCCGGGGCAGGCAGCGGTCATGAAGGCTTCGCGGTAGCGGCCCGGCACCTGCGCCAGCGCGCCGTCGAACATGTCGAATTCGCGGTTGGCGGGCCCGAGATCGCTGTAGCTCACCTCGGCGCTGGCGGCGGGCGCATCGAACACCTTGGACATCACCATGCCGCGCTTGGCCCACACCTGGGCGAAATCCGGGTAGTCGGCGAAATCGGAGAACGGCAGGCGCTCGCTGACCGCGTCGAAACCCCGCAGGCGCTGCCCGACATAGGTCTGGAAGCCGACCCGCGGCTGCTCGCCGTCGTTGATCACGTCGAGTCCCGCGTCGACCTGCGCGCGCACGCTGCGCTGCACGCCGGCCTCGGCGAGCCGGTCGAGCCGCGCGAGGTCCACGGTCTGGCCCGCTTCCTGGGCGATCAGGAGGTCGGCGAGTTCGCGCTCGCGAGGCAGGCTGCCCACGTGGGTGGTGAGAATGCGATCGTGGCTGTGCTGCATGATTCTTCCTCCCCAGGAATGCGCCGGCGGAGCGCCGTCCAGCGACGTCGGCAGTGTACACGCCCGTCCGCGACGCGCCCACGGCGACGCTTCAGCTTCGCGTGACGCGGCCGCTAACCCGCCTGCAGTCGCGCCCGCGCCCCCTGTTCATCCGCGCCGCGCAGGAGTTGCGCTTGGCCCTGTTCGATTTCCGCACCGACGAAGACCCGCGCCTCGAACAGGCGCGCATGGACCTGCTCGCGCCCACACTAGGCAGTTCGCTCGGCTTCGTGGCCTTCCTGTTCGTGGTGGTTGGCGCGGTGATGTGGGGTCACGTGCATTCCGGCATGCTGCTCGCCTGGGAAGGCGCGATGGTGGGCCTGACCGCCTTCAGACTGTGGGACGTGCGTCGCCACGCCGCGCGCCCCGACCGCGCGCCCGACGCGCTCAGCCAGCGCCGCCGCTTCCTGTTCGGCATGTTCGCGAGCGGCGCGCTGTGGGGCGCGGCCGGCGTGCTGATGTTCCGCGGCGACGACGTGCTGCGCCAATGCTTCCTGTCTTTCGTGCTGGCCGGCATCAGCGCCTCGGCGGTCAGCATCTACGCGCCGCACAAGACCGGTGTGCGCGGCTTTCTGTGCCTGACCCTCGTGCCCCACATGGTGGCGCAGGCGCTGCAGGGCGACGCACTGCATTACGCGATGGCCGCGCTGCTACTCGCCTTCCTGGGCGTCCTGCTCAAGTTCAGCGGCGTCGCCCATGCCTCGGTCGCCGCCTCGCTCGCGCTGCGCTTCCAGAACGAGGACCTGATTGCCGAGCTGACCGGCGCCAAGCAGGCCGCCGAGCAGATCAACCGCCGACTGTCCGCCGAGATCGAGCAGCGCAAGGGCACCGAGGCGGCGCTGATCGAGGCGCGCGATCGCGCCGAGCAGGCGGCACGCGCCAAGAGCGAGTTCCTCGCCACCATGAGCCACGAGATCCGCACGCCCATGAACGGCGTGCTGGGCATGACGGAGCTCATTCTCGCCACCGAGCTTAACGGCAAGCAGCGACGCTTCGCCTCGACCATACGCCGCTCCGGCGAGGCGCTGCTCGCGATTATCAACGACATCCTCGACTTCTCGAAGATCGAGGCCGGCAAGCTCGAGATCCAGCACACGGTGTTCGACCTGCGCCAGCTGATCGAGGACACGGTCGCCTTCTTCGCCGAGCAGGCGCAGCGCAAGCGCCTGGCGCTGCACGCCGACTTCCCGCCCGCGGCGCACGCCGCCTATCGTGGCGATCCGGACCGTATCCGCCAGGTGCTCATGAACCTGGTCGGCAACGCGCTCAAGTTCACCGAGCACGGCGAAGTGCTGCTGAAAGTGCTGCCCGGCACGCGCGCCGGCGAGCGCGAGCATCTGCGCTTCGAGGTGCTCGACACGGGCATCGGCATCCCGCCCGATCACCAGGCGCACATCTTCGAGTCCTTTCGCCAGGCGGACGGCTCGACCACGCGGCGCTTCGGCGGCACCGGCCTGGGGCTCGCGATCTCGGCCCGCCTGGTGGAACTGATGCGCGGCGCCATCGGCGTGGACAGCGCGCCTGGCCGCGGCTCGACCTTCTGGTTCGAGCTCGAGCTGACGCGCATGCCGGCGTCCAGCATTGCCGCGCAGATTGCCTCCCACACCGACTTCGTCGGCCGGCGCGTGCTGGTGGTCGACGACCACACCACCAACCGCGAGATCCTCAAGCACCAGTTCGAGAACTGGGGCATGCGCTACCGTGGCGCCGAGACCGGCGAGCAGGGCATGACCTTGCTCGCGCAGGCGGCGCGCGCCGGCCAGGCCTACGACGTGGTGGTGCTCGACCGGCACCTGCCTGACACCGACGGCCTCGGTCTCGCGCGGCGCATCAAGGCCGACCCGGCGCTTGCCGCCAGCCGCCTGGTGATGCTGAGCTCGATCGATCAGCTGGAACAGACCGGCCAGTGGCTGAAGGCCGGCATCGAGGTCTACGTCAACAAGCCGGTGCGTCAGACCGAGTTGCACGACGCCATCGGCATCGCGCTCGCGGCTGGCGGCGCGGCGCCCACAGTCGGCGCGCAGGCGGAACTCCTGCCGAGCAAGCCGCCCGCCCCGACCGTGGTCGAACTCGGCGCGCACGTGCTGGTGGCCGAGGACAACCCGGTCAACCAGGAACTGGCGCGCAGCATGCTGGAGGCGCTCGGCTGCAGCGTGGTGCTGGTGGAGGACGGCCAGCAGGCCCTCGAGGCCATCACCGATTCGCCGCTCGATCGCCGCCAGCGTCCCTACGATCTCGTGCTCATGGACTGCCAGATGCCGCGCCTGGACGGTTTCGAGGCGACGCGCGGCATCCGCCGCTGGGAGGGGCGCAACGAACGCCAGCACCCGCTGCCGATCGTGGCCCTCACCGCCAACGCGCTGGCCGGCGACCGCGAGCGCTGTCTCAAGGCCGGCATGACCGACTACCTCGCCAAGCCGTTCACCCAGGAACAGCTCGCGGGCGTGATCAAACGCTGGATGACGCTCGACGTGCAGGTCGGCCAGGCGGTGAAGCAGGCGGCGCGGAACGCCGGCGCCGAGACGCGGCCGGCGAGCGCACCAGGCGTCAATCTCGCCAAGCTCGACCCGAAGATGCTCGCCCAGATCCGCGCGCTCGAACGCGACGGGCAGGACGAGGTGCTGGCGCGCGTGGTCGGCATCTATCTCAAGAACGCGCCCAAGCTGCTCGAGAAGATGCAGCAGGCGGCCAGCACCGGCAACGACGACCTGCTGCGCAACGCCGCCCACAGCCTCAAGTCGGCGAGCGCCAACCTCGGCGCGACCCGCCTCGCCACGCTCTGCGCGGAGCTGGAAAAGCTCGGCCGCGAAGGCGGCGCCGCGCGCGCGCTGGCGCCACTCGGCGTGCTCGAGTTCGAGTTCGAGGCGGTGTGCAACGCGCTGGCGCTGGAGCTGGCGGGGCGCGCCGCCTGAGCGCGGCGGAAAGCCCGGCGATGCGCCTCAAGTCCGCGCTCGCGCGCGCCGCTAACAGGCCCAGAGTTTCACGTCCGCCCGCGCGGTGGACCAGCCCTTTGCCCAGGAGATGACGGCATGCCAAACATACTCGCGGTCGACGATTCGGCCTCCATGCGCCAGATGGTGGCGTTTACCCTCAAGGGCGCCGGCTACGGCGTGATCGAGGCGGTGGACGGCAAGGACGCGCTCGAGAAGGCCAAGACCGGCGCCGCCGATGTCGTGCTGACCGACGTCAACATGCCGAACATGGACGGCATCGAACTCATCCGCCAGCTGCGCGCGCTGCCCAAGTACAAGTTCACGCCCATGCTGCTCCTGACCACCGAGTCCGGCGCGGACAAGAAGGCGGCGGGCAAAGCGGCGGGCGCGACCGGCTGGCTGGTCAAGCCCTTCAACCCCGACCAGCTGCTCGCCACCATCGCCAAGGTCCTCGGCTGACGCCGGTCGCCGCGCGGCACAGGTCCGGGAAATACCCATGTCGATAGACGTCGCTCAGTTTCACCAGGTGTTCTTCGAGGAATCCTTCGAGGGACTGGAAGTGATGGAGTCAGGCCTGGTCGGCCTGGAAGTCGGCCGCCCGGACATCGAGGCGATCAACGCGATCTTTCGCGCCGCGCATTCGATCAAGGGCGGCGGCGGCACCTTTGGCTTCACCGCCATCAGCGATTTCACCCATGTGCTCGAGACCTTGCTGGACGAAATGCGCAGCGGCGCGCGCGAAGTGACCCGCGAGGCGGTGGACGTGCTGCTGCTCGCGGTCGACAGCCTGCGCTCCATGCTCGACGCGGCGCGCAGCGGCACGGCCTTCGACGCGCAGGCCGTGGCCGAGGTGCACCACAAGCTCGAAGAGCAGCTGCATCACGGCGCCACCGCGGCGCCGGTACCCGGTGCCGCGTCGGACAGCGCCGCAGCGGCGCCAGCGAGCGAGGCGCCCGCGGCCGGGCGCTGGGTGATCGGCTTCACGCCGGAACTGCATCTCTTCACCACCGGCAACGATCCGGTGCGCCTGCTGCGCGAACTCGATCGCCTGGGCAGCATGCAGGCCGAGATCGACTTCGAGCGGCTGCCGGACTTCGCGCAGTTCGATCCCGAGACCTGCTACGCGGCGTGGCGCATCACGCTCGACGGCAGTGTCGAGGAAGCCGCCATCCGCGAAGTGTTCGAGTGGGTGGAGGACGATGCGCGCATCACCCTCACCCGCGAAGAGCCGCCGGTCAGCGCCAGCGCCGCGGCACCGAGCCTCGTGCCGCCGGTCGCAGAGCGCCGCGAAGGCGAGCGCCGGCAGGCCGACAGGCGCCAGGGTGACAGGCGCGAAGCCGAGGGCGGTGGCGCGACCGCGTCCTCGATCCGCGTCGACATCAGCAAGGTCGATTCGCTCATCAACCTGGTCGGCGAACTGGTGATCACCCAGTCCATGCTCGGCCAGTTCGACGACGACAGCCAGCCGATCAATTTCGCCAAGCTGCGCGAAGGCCTGGCCCAGCTCGAACGCAACACGCGCGAGCTGCAGGAAAGCGTGATGCGCATTCGCATGCTGCCCATCAGCTTCTCCTTCAACCGCTTTCCGCGCCTGGTGCGCGACCTGTGCGGCAAGCTCGGCAAGCAGGTCGACCTGCGCATCGTGGGCGAGCAGACCGAGCTCGACAAGACCGTGCTGGAGAAGATCGGCGACCCGCTCGTGCACCTGGTGCGCAACGCGCTCGACCACGGCATCGAGAAGCCCGAGGTGCGCGAGGCCGCCGGCAAGCCGCCCCAGGGCACCCTGTCGCTCGCCGCGCGTCACGAGGGCGGCAACATCGTCATCGAAATAGGCGACGACGGCGCAGGCATCAACACCGAGGTGCTGCTCGCCAAGGCGCGCGAGCGCGGCATCGTCGGCCCGGACGAGACGCCGAGCGAGGAAGCGATCCGCGACCTGATCTTCCACCCCGGTTTCTCGACCGCCAAGGAACTCTCGGACGTGTCCGGCCGCGGCGTCGGTATGGACGTGGTGCGCCGAAACATCAACGAGTTGGGCGGCGCCATCGAGCTCGAATCGACGGTCGGCGTGGGCACCACCATCCGCATCCGCCTGCCGCTGACGCTCGCCATCCTGGACGGCCAGCTGGTGCGGGTGGGTGACCAGACCTACATCGTGCCGCTGGTCTCCATCGTCGAATCGTTGCAGGCGACGCCCGATCGCGTGAAGTCCGTCACCGGCAGCGCCGAGCTGTACCGTCTGCGCGGCGAATACCTCCCGGTCATCCGCCTCTACGAGCTGTTCGGCATTCCGCCACAGACCACCGCGCTCGAGCAGGGCCTCTTGGTGGTCGTCGAGGGAGAAGGCCGCCGCGCCAGCATCTTCGTCGACGAACTTCTCGGTCAGCAGCAGGTGGTGATCAAGAGTCTCGAGACCAACTATCGCAAGGTCGACGGGATCTCGGGCGCCACCATTCTCGGCGACGGCACCGTCGCCATGATCATCGACGCCGGCGGGGTCATCGCGCTGGCACGCAAACACCAGGCCCACCGGGTCGACGAACACCCCCAGGCCGCCTAGGAGAACTCGATGGAAGGCAGCACCAACACACACAAACAGGGCGTGGAGCTCGGTCTCGGCAGCGCCGGGGCCAACGCCGCCCAGTACCTGACCTTCATGCTGGACGGCGAGGAGTATGGCGTGGACATCCTGCGCGTGCAGGAAATCAAGGGCTGGATCCCGACCACCCGCATTCCCAACACGCCAGAGTACATCCGTGGCGTGATGAACCTGCGCGGCGCCATCGTGCCGATCATCGATCTCCGTCAGCGCTTCGCGATGCCGGCCGTGGAGTACACCGCCACCACAGTGGTGATCGTGCTGAAAGTGCTGAAGGACGGCGCCGAACGCACGGTCGGATTCGTGGTGGATGCAGTTTCCGACGTCTACAACGTCGCCCCAGAGCAGTGCCGTGACGCCCCCGACTTCGGCGCACATGTACACACCGACTTCATCCGGGCCCTCGCCACGGTCGAGGAGAAGATGGTGATCCTGCTCGACATAGACAGCCTGATGAGCGTCGACGATCTCGAACCGCCAGCGGGCCTCCACTGATCAGACGGGTGCGGACTCACGCGGCACGGATGCTCCCCGCCTGGGTCCGGCGCCGTCGCAACCCGTTTCAGGAAAACAAAACAAATGTTCAGGCGTAAACAATCCATCCAGGCCGCTGCGAGCGTCCCGGAGAACTCCGACACCCTTCGACTTCGCAACGAACACGCTGCGCTCATGACGGGCCACGCCGTGGCCCTGTGCGGCAGCGACGGCCGCATCGAGAGCGCGAGCGACGCGTTCGCGGCGCTGACCGGCCGCAGCGCGGTTGAACTCCACGGGCACAGCATCGCTGCGCTGTGCACCCCGGCCAGCGATCCCGCGTGGCGTTCTGCCTGGGAGGCCCTGCGCCAGGGACGGACGCTCGGCGGTGACTTCCAGATCGCCGCCGCCGATGGCAAGCGCTGGCTGCGTGTCTCGGCCACACCGGTCCCGGCAACGGCGAACGAGCCGGCGCGGGTTCTGTGCCTGGCGGTGGACGTCACGTCCCTGCGCGAGGAGCTGGAGGATACGCGCGTCGAACTCAAGGTCCGCCAGGACATCATGAACGTGACGAGCATCGTGTCGGAGGCCGACAAGAAGGGCGACATCCTGTCCTGCAACGACAAGTTCATCGAGGTCTCGAAGTACTCGCGCGACGAGTTGATCGGGCACGGACACAACACGACGCGCCACCCGGACATGCCCAAGTCCGTCTTCAAGGACATGTGGAACACCATCGGGCACGGCAAGATCTTCCGCGGCGTGGTCAAGAACCGCGCCAAGGACGGCACACCCTATTACGTCGACGCGGTCATCGCGCCAATCCTCGGCGAGAACGGCAAGCCGAAGAAGTACCTCGGCGTGCGCTACGACATCACCGAGGCGGAGATAGAACGCCACAACGCGCGCGGCGTGCTGGGCGCGGTGAACGAGAGTTTCGGCTACATCGAGTTCGATCTCAGCGGCAATGTGTTGTCCGCCAATCCGGTCTTTCTGGGCGTAGTCGGTTACCGGGCCGAGGAGGTCGTCGGCCGCCATCACCGCATGTTCGTCGACGCGAGCCTGGCCAACTCCGAGGAGTATCGCCGCTTCTGGCAGGACCTGGCTGAAGGCAAGCCGCAGTCAGGCGTCTTCAAGCGTGTCGGCAAGGACGGCGGCGAGATCTACATCCAGGCGACCTATGCGCCGGTCAAGGACGAGATGGGCCGAGTGTTCAAGGTGGTGAAGATCGCCACCGACATCACGGCGCAAAAGCGCTACGAGCTGTCGGTCGCGGAGCTCTTGCGCGCCACCAGCGCGGTGATGAGCGAAGTGCAGCGCGGCAACCTGACCATGACACTGGACGGCGAGTACGAAGGTGAATTCGCGGTCCTGCAGCGGGCGGTGAACGGCACCATCGAGCAACTCCGCGACGTGGTGGGCCGCATCCGTACCGGCGCGCTCAACATCAACAGTGCCGCGAGCGAGGTTGCCAAGGGCAACACCGAACTCTCGACGCGCACCGAAGAACAGGCGTCTTCGCTCGAGGAGACCGCGGCCAGCATGGAGGAGATGACCTCCACCGTGCAACAGAATGCCGAGAACTCCCGCCAGGCCAACGAGTTGGCCGCGTCCGCGCGCGACCAGGCCGCGGAAGGCGGTGAGGTGGTCGGGCGCGCGGTGGACGCGATGTCCGCGATCAACCAGTCCAGCCGCAAGATTGCCGACATCATCGGCGTCATCGATGAGATTGCCTTCCAGACCAACCTGCTGGCGCTGAATGCCGCGGTGGAAGCGGCTCGCGCGGGCGAGCAAGGCCGCGGCTTCGCGGTGGTGGCGAGCGAGGTTCGCAACCTGGCGCAGCGCTCCGCCTCCGCCGCCAAGGAGATCAAGGCGCTGATCAACGACTCGGTAGGCAAGGTCGCGGAAGGCTCGCGGCTGGTGGACGAGTCCGGCCGGACCCTGACCACCATCGTCGCGGCGGTGCGGAAAGTGTCGGACATCATCGCCGACATCGCGGTCGCGTCGGAGGAACAGTCTTCAGGCATCTCCCAGGTCAACACCGCCGTCACGCAGATGGACCAGATGACCCAGCAGAACGCAGCGCTCGTCGAGCAGGCGGCGGCGGCGGCGGAGTCCATGGATGAGGAGTCGCGCGGCCTGATAGAGCTCGTGCAGTTCTTCGACCTCGGCGGCGACAACGGCGCTGCGCGCGTCGAACGCCGCAGCGCGGATCGGCCCTGGACCGGCAAGAGTGCGCCCTCGGTCAGGGTCGCGAGTGGCGCAGCACCTATGAAGTCGGCACGCGCGGCGGCAGCAGGCGGTGACGTATGGGAAGAGTTCTGATCCTTGGAGGACGCGTGTCATGACCACCGAAACCTGCGCCGGGGCGGCGCTTCTCACCTTGCCTTCCAGCCTGCGCATCGCGGATGTCTCCGAGTTTCGCGCGCTGTGTGAGCCGCTCCTGGCGGGCGACGGTCCGCTGACCGTCGAGGCGGGCGAAGTCGAATACATCGACGCCGCCGGGCTGCAGTTGCTGGTGGCGCTGTCGCGCGTCTGCGCTGCCCAGGGCCGCGCCTTCGCGCTCGGCGCTCCGTCCGCCGCGCTCGGCAGCGCGGCACGAATCGCGGGCTTTGCCCCATTGCTGGGGCTGGCCGCGAGCTGAACCCCGAACCTGCCGAGGACATGGTAGACATGCATATCCCGTCGACGTCCGTCCGCCCGGTGCAGCGCCCATGAGCGCCCAGCCCCTGGCCGTCGCTGCGCCGCCCGTCGAGGCGGCGCAGGAGTACCCGTTCACCGACAAGCATTTCGAACTGCTGCGCGGACTGGTCGCGCGGCACGCTGGCATCAGCCTGAACGACACCAAGCGTCAGCTGGTCTATGGCCGCCTCGCGCGCCGCATCCGCGCGCTGGGTCTCAGCGGCTTCGATGCCTACTGCGACCTGGTGAAGGACGAGAACAGCGCGGAGATCGAGAACTTCATCAACGCCATCACCACCAACCTGACGGCGTTCTTTCGCGAGAATCATCATTTCGAGTGCCTGGCCCAGGAGGTGGTGCCGGCCCTGCTGCAGAGCAATGCCGCCAGCCGCCGCATTCGCGTGTGGTCGGCGGGCTGCTCCACGGGCGAGGAGCCCTACAGCATCGCCATGACGCTCCTCGAAGCGCTCGGCAACCGCAACGGCTGGGACGTGAAGATCCTGGCCACCGACATCGATTCCAACGTGGTCGCCACCGCCGCGGCCGGCGTGTACGCGGCCAACCGCCAGCAGGGCGTGGGCGATGCGCGGCTGAAGCGCTGGTTCACACCGGCGGGCGGCGCGTCCGGCGCGCTGCGCGTCAAGGACGAGGTACGCGAGCTGATCCGCTTCGCGCCGCTCAACCTGATGGGCGCATGGCCCTTCAAGGGGCCGTTCGACGTCATCTTCTGTCGCAACGTCGTCATCTACTTCGACAAGCCCACCCAGGGTCGGCTGTTCGGTCGCTATGCCGACGTGCTCGCGCCCCATGGTCACCTGTTCATCGGTCACTCCGAGACCATGTTCGGCACCTGCGATCGGTTCGAGCTGATCGGCCGCACCATCTACCGCCTGGCGGGACGTCCATGAGCGCACTGTCGTCCCACCCCACCCAGGCGCGCATCAAGGCCCAGCTCGCGCTCGAGTTCTCGCACATTCGCAAGAGTTTCGATGTCAAGCTGGATGCCACCGTGGCAAAGATCCTGCCTGGCGAGTATTACGCGACGGGCGAGCACGAATACATCACCACCACGCTCGGGTCCTGCGTCTCGGCCTGCCTGTGGGATCCGCTGGTATCTTTCGGTGGCATGAACCACTTCATGCTGCCGGATGCCGGCGAGGGCCGCATGGAGTTCGGCGGGGCGTCCGATGCGGCGCGTTACGGCTCCTTCGCCATGGAGCATCTGATCAACGCCATTCTCAAGGCCGGCGGCCGCCGTGAGCGGCTGCGCGCCAAGATCGTCGGCGGTGGCAACGTGCTGCAGATTGCCACCAACATCGGCGGTCGCAACATCGAGTTCGTGCGCGACTACCTGCGCAATGAAGGCATACAGATCGTCGGCGAAGACGTCGGCGGACGCGCCGGCCGCCTGGTGCGCTTCCATCCCGTGAGTGGCGCCGCGGCGGTCAAGCCGCTGGCCTCCACCGAGAGCCGCGGCCTGGTCGACGCCGAAGGCAGCTACAAGAGCAACATCGAACGCAAGCCCGCCACAGGCGAGGTCGAGCTGTTCTGAGAGCGAGATTTGCGATGGACATGCGAGTGAAACCTGTACGCGTGCTGGTGGTCGACGATTCGGCGCTGGTGCGCAAGCTGCTGTGCGAGATGCTCGCGGCCGATCCCGGCATCGAAGTGCTGGGTGCGGCCAACGATCCGCTCATGGCGCGCGACATGATCAAGCAGCTCAATCCCGACGTCCTCACCCTGGACGTCGAGATGCCGCGCATGGACGGCGTGACCTTCCTGACCAATCTCATGCGGCTGCGACCCATGCCGGTGGTGATGGTGTCGTCGCTCACCGAGAAGGGCGCCAACGTCACCCTGCAGGCGCTCGAGATCGGCGCGGTCGATTTCGTCACCAAGCCGAAGGTCGACCTAGCGCACCACTTCGAGGACTACGCCGTCGAGATCGTCGCCAAGGTCAAGGCCGCCGCCCGCGCGCGGGTGCGGACCTATGACCCGACGACCGCCACCATCAGCCGCGTGCCGACCGCAAACACCGCCGCGCGCCTCGATCTGACCCACAAACTCGTTGCCATCGGCGCCTCCACCGGTGGCACCGAGGCGATTCGCGTGGTGCTGGAGAAAATGGCCCACGACAGTCCCGCGGTGGTCATCACACAGCACATTCCCGAGGCCTTCAGCGGCCCGTTCGCGGCGCGCATGGACCGCTCGAGCCCGATGAAGGTGTTCCACGCGGAGGACGGTCAGCCCATCCTTCAGGGACACGTGTACATCGCGCCCGGGCACCGGCATCTCACCGTCGAACGCAGCGGCGCGCGCTTTCGCTGCAAGCTGCACGACACCGCGCCGGTCAATCGCCATCGGCCGTCGGTGGACGTGCTGTTCGACTCCGTGGCGCAGAACCTCGGCGCCAACGCGGTCGGCGTGCTGCTGACCGGGATGGGCGCGGACGGCGCGCGCGGCCTTCTGAACATGCGCCAGGCCGGCGCGCACACCATCTGCCAGGACGAGCAGACGAGCGTCGTGTGGGGCATGCCGGGCGAGGCGGTCAAGCTCGGCGCGGCCGATCACGTCGTCCCCATCGACAAGGTCGCGGAATTGGCCACGCGCCTGGTGCAGAGCTAAAGGAAGGTCCCGACGTGACCGATGTACGGTTATTCCATTCACGCAGTCGAGAGCGACGCGACATGCCCCAGTTCCTCCCCTTGCTGCCAGGCGCGGTCACCGTCGCCGCGGTGCTCGTCACCCTCGTCGTCGCGCAGCCCTGGATGGCGGTCGCCGCCATCGTGCTGGTGTCCCTGGCCTGGGCCTGGGAAGCGCGCCGCGTTGCCGCCCAGCTCGCGCAGCATGCCGCCGCCCCGGTGGTCGAGGAGGCCTTCGAGCCGCACGAGGTCGAGCGCATCGAGCTGCTGCACGGCTGCGCCACGCACACCATCCGTCAGTTACAGGTCGACTTCACGCAGATTCGTGAGCTGATTCGCGACGCCGTCGCCGAGCTGTCCCAGGCCTTCGACGGCTTCCACGCCAACGCCCAGACACAGAAGTCGCTGATGGACGAGGCGGTGCGCACGCTCGCCAACGGCGCCCCCGGCGCCGCGCAATCGTCCGATGGCGAGCAGGTCACCATCGGCAAGTTCGTGCGCGACACGTCCAGCGTGCTGCAGGGTTTCGTCGACAATTCCATCGTCGCGAGCAAGCGCGGCATGGACATCGTCAACATGATCGACACCATGAACACCCAGATGACCGAGATCTTCGAACTGCTGGGTGACGTGAAGGGCATCGCCGACCAGACCAACCTGCTGGCGCTGAACGCCGCCATCGAGGCCGCCCGCGCCGGCGAGGCCGGACGGGGCTTCGCGGTGGTCGCCGACGAAGTGCGCAAGCTCTCGCTGAACTCCGCGCACTTCAACGAGCAGATTCGCTCCCACGTGGAGAACGCCCAGGCGACCATGCAGTCGACGCGCAAGCTCGTCGGCGACTCGGCGTCGATGGACACGACCATGCTGCTCACCCACAAGTCGAGCATCGACGGCATGATGCGTCACCTGTCCTCGCTCGAAGATTCACTGAACAGCCTGATCACCGAGACCGCCGGCGTGACCGAGCAGATCTCGGCCCGCACCGGCGCCGCAGTGCGCGCGCTGCAGTTCGAAGACATCGTGCGCCAGGTGGCGGAGCATGGCGAGAAGGAGCTCGGCCGGCTGGACACGCTGGTCGAGACCGGCGTGGTGCGCTGGTCGCGGGGTTCGCTGGAGGAGAGTCTCGCCGAGCTGCGCGCGGCTTCACAGGCGCTCCGCGAGATGCAACCGCGCAAGCCCGCCCACCAGGCGAGCATGGGCGAGGGCGACATCGAACTTTTCTGAGGACGCGCGCCGCGCGCCTCGCACCCGACCATAGGCACACATACCGGAGCCTGCCATGAGCATCAGCACCCAGACCTCCACCGACGGCGCCACCCTCACCATCCGCGTGCAGGATCGCTTCGACTTCAACGTGCACCGCGAGCTGCGCCAGGCCTACGAGGCCCACGGCAAGCGCTACGGCAATTACGTGATGGATCTCCGCGGCACCACCTACATGGACAGCGCGGCGCTCGGCATGCTGCTGCAGCTGCGGGAACACGCCGGCGGCCAGCGCCAGGCGGTGCGCCTGGTGAACGCCCAGCCGGTGATCCGTGACATTCTCGCGGTGGCCAACTTCGATCAGCTCTTCACCATCGAGTAAGGACTGCACGTCCAGGCGCCATGCCGATTTCCGCCTGCAACGTCGACGACGAACCGGCCGTCCTCACGCGCCGCTTCAACGCTCTGCATGCGCTGGTAATCGAGGACAACGAGGTCGACCGCTACCTCGTGCAGCGCATGCTGATGGACCTCGGCTTCACGGTCGAAGTCACCAGCACGGTCGCCGACGCCCTCGCCCTGATGCTCGAACAGCGCCCGGACGTGGTGTGCTGCGACATCGGGCTGCCCGGTGTCGATGGCTACGTGCTCGCCCGAGCGGTGCGTGAACGCTTTCCCGATGCGCACATCCCTGTGATCTTCATCACCGGACTCTCGGACGAGGACGCGCTCCTGCGCTGTTTCGCCGCCGGCGGTGACGACGTCATGGTGAAGCCGCTCAACCCGGCGCGGCTCAAGGCCAAGCTGGTCGCGGCGCTGCGCACGCGCGAGCTGAACGACACCTTGCTCGCCCAGCGCGACCAGCTGGCCCGCTACCAGGCGGACACCCAGCGCGACATGGCGATCGCCAAGACCATCATCGACAACCTGGGCTGCGAGCGCACGCTGGACCTGCCCAACGTCTCCTACCATCTCGCGCCGATGGACACCTTGAACGGTGACATCATCATCGGCGGGCGCAGTCCGCGCGGCGCGCAGTACTTCCTGTTCGGCGACTTCACCGGCCACGGACTGCCGGCCGCCATCGGCGTGCAGGTGGTGTACGGCGTGTTCCGCGCCATGGTCGCCCGCGGCCACGCGCTCGAGCAGATGGCCCAGGAACTCAACCGCAAGGTGCGCGAAACCTTGCCGCGTGATCGCTTCCTGTCGGCGGCGCTGATCGAGATCTACCCGGACAGCGGCACGGTATCGGTGTGGAACGGTGGCATGCCCGAGATCCTGCTGCGCAACGCCGCCGGCAGCCTGCGCAAGGGTTTTCGCTCCACCTACCTGCCGCTCGGCGTACTGCCGCCGGAGGAATTCGACGCGCGACCGGTGCGGCGCCAGCTGCGCGAGAACGACACGCTGTTCTGCTATTCCGACGGCGTGATCGAGGCGCTCGACGCAGGCGGCACGATGTTCGGCCAGGCGCGGGTGAAGCTGTGCGTCACCGGCGGCACGCACGACAGCGTGGCGGCCGTCCGGACCGCGCTCGAGACGCATGTCGGCAACGTGCCGCAGCAGGACGACATCTCCATGCTCGAGGTGCGCTTTCGCCACGACGCGCTGTATGCCCTGCCCGGGGCCGGCGCGGCGCTGATGCCCGCGCGGCCCGCGACCCACTGGCGCGTGGCGCTCGATTTCGCCGCGGACGCGCTGCGCAACGCCGACCCGTTGCCGGCGCTGGGTGCCGTGCTGGACGCGGTACAGGGCTTCGGGCCAGGCAGCACGGAAATCTACATGGTGACCTCGACCCTGTTCGGTCACGTGCTGGAACAGGGCCTGCTCCAGCTGGAGAGCGGCCTGAAGAGCGACAGCCATGATTACGCTTTCTACTACCTCGAGCGCGAGCGGCGCCTGGCGGAACTGGTCGACGCGCAGGTGCACCTGGAACTTGCCCATCGTCCTGACGACGAGGGGGGCGAACTCGAGATCTGCGTGAGCGGCCAGAGCGCCCACTGCCGCACGCAGCAGCCGCAGGCGCTCGCGGCCACCGACCTGGCCTTGCTCGCGAAGCTTTGCGCCAGCTACGAGGTGAGCGAGACCTGCTGCCGCGCTTCGGCGCGCTATCGATGGCGACGCGGCGAACCCGCGGTCCGCCCGCCAGGCTGAGACCGCGAGCGCTTCTGGCCCGAGATCAGGGCGAGCCGGCCGCGCCCACCGGCACGCGGCACACCTCGACCCGCGCGAGCCGCTTGCCCGAGGCGACGTCCTCGAGAGCGCCGTCGAAGGTCAGGCCGAAGAAGGTGTGACCGTCCGCGCCGCCGAGATTGCAAGCCACCGCGCGCTTGTCGCCAGTGCTGATCACGTCCAGCACTTCCCCGCCCTCAGCCACCCGCACGAACTCGCCGGTCATGAAGGACGACACCCACACCGCGCCCGACGCGTCCAGGCAGATACCGTCCGGGGTGCGTTCGCCGAGCGCGGCCCACACCCGCCGGCCGGACAAGCTGCCATCGGCCGCGCGATCGAAGGCGGTGAGCTTGTGCCCGAAGGTCTCGGCGATGATCAGCGTGCCGCCGTCGGGGGTGATCACCGCGCCGTTCGGGAATTCGAGGCCATCGGCGACGACCTTGCACTGCCCGGTGGGCGTCACCATGATGAGTTCCGCGGTCTTCGGCTCGGCGTGGTTCAAAAGGTCGTAGCCGAAGTTGCCGACGTAGATGTTCCCGTCGCGATCGCACACCGTGTCGTTGATGTCGTGCTCGACCAGGCCGGACAGGTCGGCGTAGGTGCTGAGCGCGCCATCGGGCCCCACCAGCTTGAGCCGCCGGTCGGCCATGGAGACGATCACCACGCGACCGTCGGGCAGGAAGTTGATGCCGGAGGGACGCTCGGGCATGGTCGCGACCTTGGTGCGCTTGCCGGCCTCGGACAGCGTGTACACCGTGTGCGCCCACATATCCGACAGCCATAGCTGGCCGCCGTGCCAGCGCGGTCCTTCGAGAAACACGAAATCGTCGGCCAGCGTTTCCAGAGTGTAATTCGCCATTGCTCTCCCCTCGTCGTGATGTGCCCGGCCCGCGCCGGCGTTCGGGCAAAGCTAGCAAGACGGCTCGCGCCCTGCCAGCGTGAGCGCGTCAGGACTCGTCGAGACCGAAGAGCTTGTCGAGTTCGCTGCGATTGCGGGCCGCGTCGGTGCTGGGCGCGGTGGACGCCGCACCGCCGAACAGCTGCTCGAGTTCGGCCCGCGCGCGGGCCTGGGCGTCGTCCTCACCGCCGCGCCAGGCGCGCGGCGAGGCCTTGAAGTAGTCGCAGTAGTTGGCGCGTTCCTTGTTGGAGACCGCGGTCGCGACGGTCTCCTCGCAGGCGTCGGCCACCGACGGATTGTAGAAGCCGCACATGCGGCAGACGTGCAGATCGGCGTTGCAGGCGGCGCAGGTCTCGGCGCTGCGGAGCGGCAGCACGTCCAGGGCGATCGCCACGCCGCAGCGCCAGCACTTGAGATCGCTCGCGCGGCTCACGGTCGTCAGGCGCCGAGCGCGGGGCCGTCCATGGTCTCGAGGCGCACCACCTCGGACACGGGACGGCGATAGCCGCGCGGCAGGAGGGCCTCGGTCACGGCGCGCCCGAGGGTCACCATCATGACCGGCACGCTGGTCGGCGCCAGCGCCAGCAGGGACGCGACCTTGGCCGCGTCGAAGCCGATCATCGGGCCGCTGTCCCAGCCACGATTGCGCGCCGCGTACATGAGGCTCATGGCGGCGAGCGCGCCGCTGCGAATGGCTTCTTCGCGCTGCAACCCGGCGCGCTCGTGGTAGACGCCCTTGATCATGGGCACGTACTTGTCACGCGTGGCGGCGGGTTCGGCGGCGTAGATGCGGTCGGCGTCTTCATGGGCGTCGAGTCGTCCGCACACCAGTACCAGCGCCGCGCACTGCTCGACCTGTGCCTGGCCGTAGCAGAGTCCGCGCAGCGCCTGCTTGCGCGCCGCGTCGCGCACCACCACGAACTGCCAGTGCTGAAGGTTGAACGAGCTCGGGCTCAGGACCACCTCGGCGAAGAGGGCCTCGAGCTCGGCATCATCGATGCGCGTGTCCGGCGCGTACACCCGCACGCTGCGGCGCGCCCGCGCGAGATCCGAGAATTCCATCGTGCGCCTCCTCTCTCCTGGCCGCTCAGCCGAAACGCGCCAGGCGGTAGTCTTCCGCCGGGATCTCGGTGCGGGCCAGCATGATGTCGTCGGCGACCAATTTACCGGCGCCGGGCGCCATGGTCCAACCGAGATGGCCGTGGCCGGTGTTGAGATACAAGCCGCGCACCGACGTGCGGCCCATGATGCCGACGCCGTCGGGACTCATGGGACGCAGGCCCGTCCATTCGCTGCACTGGCGCGCGTCGACCTCGCCGCCTTCGTCGGGATAGATGTGGCGCAGGAGCGCATAGAGGTTGGCGATGCGACTCGGGGTGAGCGCACTGTCGAAGCCCGCGAACTCGGCGGTGCCCGCCACGCGCAGTTGATCACCGAGCGGACAGACCGCGGCGTGGAAATGCTCGTCGATCACCGGGAGGCGCGGCTTCACCCGCCAGTGCTGCATGGGCACGGTGAGCGAATAGCCCTTGATCGGCTGCACCGGCACGCTGAGCCCGGCGCTCGCCGCGAGCCGCGGGCTGTGGCTCGCGGCCGCGAGCACCACCGCGTCCGCGCGCTCCACCGCGCCGTCGACCATGAGGCCGTCGACCGCGCCGCCCGCGAGCAGCACGCGCTCCGCCGTGGTCTCGAAACGTAGCTCGACGCCCGCGGCCTGCGCCTGCTCGGCGAGCGCGCGACAGAAGCGATGCGCGTCGCCCGAGACATCGTCGGGGAAGTGGATGCCACCGGACAGTCGTGAAGCCACCGGCCCCAGCGCCGGTTCCAGCGCCACCACGCCGGCCGCGTCCTGGATGCTGTAACGGATGTCGAAGTCGCGACAGCGCTCGGCGAACAGCGCGGCGGTATCGAGTTCCGCCTGCGTGCGATAGACCTTGAGCGTGCCGAGCGCCGCGCGCTCGTAATCCAAACCGAGCGGCGCGAGGTGCTCGGCCAGCACGGTCAGCGAGTAGTCGGCCAGCCGCGCGTTCCTGGCCACCGCATCGAGATAACGCGGCAGCGAAGAATTGCGGAAGAAGCGCCACGACCAGCCCAGCATGCGCGGCAGCGCGCGCGGGCGGATCAGGAGCGCGGCGTCCTCGCGCCCGAGCATGCGCAGCGCCTGCCACAGCACGCCGGGTTCGTTCCAGGGATTCGCCTGGCTCGCGTGCAGCATGCCGCCGTTGG
The DNA here is from genome assembly GCA_019747795.1 of Gammaproteobacteria bacterium. Lineage (GTDB taxonomy): Bacteria > Pseudomonadota > Gammaproteobacteria > JADJYF01. The sequence goes on from JAIEQK010000096.1 coordinate 22,207, forward strand.
CGAAGCTGGTCTCCATGCCGGGCCCTGCCTGACGCTCGATGACCTGCACTTCCGCGCCGTGGCGGCGCAGGAACCAGGCGGTGGTGAGTCCGAGCAGCCCGGCGCCGACGATCAGCACGCGCATGAGGTTGAAGCCTGGTGGGTGAGAAGGATCGGATCTTCGGGAGAGCGGCGGCGAATTGCAACGCGCGCCGCGAGACCGCGGTACGCCGCACGGGCCGGCCTCGCGGCCGGCCCGTGGCGCGAGATCAGGGCAGGTCGTAGGCGAGCTTCACGCCCGCGTAAACGCCGATGCCCGGCACGCGGTAGCCGAGGATTTCCTCGTAGCGCGAGTCGAGCAGGTTCTCGAAGCGCGTGTAGACCTCCAGTTCGCGCGTCACGTCGTAGGCGAACGTGGCGCCGACGCTGGTGAACTCGTCGAGACGCACGCGCTGCTGCTGAAAGGTCGGCGCCAGGAAGCCGAGATCCTCGCGACGGCCGGCATGGTTGAACCACGCAGAGGCGCGCAGCCGACCGTCTAGCCCCGACCAGTCCAAGGTGCCGTTCACCAGGTGGCGCGGGCGGCGCACTTCATCCTTGCGCAGGCCGGTCACGCGATCGATCTCAGTGGCGTCGAGATAGGTGTAACCGCCGCCGAGCGCGAGATTCCAGGGCAGGCGCAGGCGGTAGGCGAGTTCCACACCGCTGCGCCGGCTGGTGCCGTCCTGGTTGACGGCCGTGGCCGTTGCGCCGGTCGCGTCGACGAAGTAACCGAAGATCTCGTCCTCGAGCCGTTCATGGAAGTAGCTCGCGGTCAGACGCAGACGCTCGGCGAACAGCGCCTGCGTGAGTCCGAGCTCCCAGCCGCGCGACCGCTCGGGCTTCAGGCCGGCGTTGCCGACGAAGGTCGGCCCGAACTGACCGCCCGAGGAGTAACCGAAGCGCTCGAGAAAGGTCGGCGCCTTCTGACCCGTGCCGTAGGAGAAGTTGAACGCCGTGCCGGTCGGCTCGAAACGCCACACGGCAGCCGCGCGCCAGGTGGTGACGTCGCGAAAATCGCTGTTGAAGTCGTGGCGCACGCTCGCGGACAGGCCGAGCGCGTACGGCAGATCGACGCGGTACTCGCCCACCAGCCCGGTGGCGTCCATGCCGCGTTCCTGGTTCGGATCGCCGAAGGGCGTGACCGCCGCGCGCTGCTCGAAACGATCGTGCTCGTGATCGAGGGCGAGCGTCGCGCTATGGCGCGAGGGCAGCGCGCCCTGGAGTTCGAACAGGAAGGTGCTCTGGTAGGTGAGCTCGTAGCGCTCACCCTCGGTGGAACTGTCCTGGAACACCGCCGGGTCGACGTTGTCATTGCCGGTCGCGGTCCAGTTGCCGTCCAGCTGCTGCAGCCAGTGCCCGTCGGCCAGCGCGAGCTTGGCGTGGGCCCCGAGGTAGCGCTGGTAGGTGTCGGCTGTCCCAGGGCTGTCGGTCGGCACCCCGGTGATGAAGTCGGTGTCGACCTGGTTGAAACTCTCGACGTTGCGCATGGTGAGCGCGAGGTCGAGCGCCTCGTTGACCTTGAAGCCGGAATTCAGGTTGACGGTGGTGGCATGGTAACCATCGTCCTCGTCGCCGCTACGCGCGAGGTTGGCGCCGGCGGTGGAGAGGTGATTGAAGCCCACCCGCACCTGTCCGCGGCCGCGGGCGAAGCCGAGACTCGCGCGCTCCTGGTGGGTGCCGAAGGCACCGCCCTCGAAGCCCGCCTCGACCCTGGGCGTACTGCCGGCCTTGCGCGTGATGACATTGATCACGCCCGCCAGCGCGTCAGAGCCCCACAGCGAACTCTGTGGGCCACGCACCACCTCGATGCGCTCGATGTCGGCGGTGGACAGGTTGCCGAACTCGAACTCGTCGTTGCCGGCGAGATCGTTGGCCTCGACGCCGTCGATCATCACCATCACGTGGTTGCCTTCCGCGCCGCGCATGCGCAGCTGGGTCTGCTTGCCGACGCCACCGGCGTTGCTGAGCATGACACCGGGCACGTGACGCAGGAGATCGGTGGCGAACTGGGCCTGGCGAAAATCGAAGGTCGAGCGGTCGATGACCGTCACCGCCGAGCCGACGCGCCCCAGCGTACTGGGCGTGCGTGAACCCGACACAAGTACCGTGTCGAGATATTCGTCAGCGGCGAAAGCGCCAGCGGGCAGCGCGAGCGCCGCCAAGAACAGGGATCTGAACATGTACGTCTCCCGAACCGGCCCGACCCCGGGCCCGTTCCGTTCGAGAGTCGCGTGGTGCAGCGAAACGGAGAGGATGCGCTCCCCTGGTTCCCGATCGGCCCACCGCGACTCGGCAACGGCACGTCGTGGCTGGCACGGCGCGCCATGGAGTGCAGGGCCGGTCTCCGGGCTCGCGAGCTACGCGGTTGTTGGCCGCGGCGCCTGCTCCGTCTTCCCATGCTCGCGCACAGTGACTTCGTGGAGCGGCGTGACTCGCCTACCGTTGCGGGGGCAGCATCGGCTTGGCAGCGACTCGCAGGTCGTGCGCACCGATTTCCCGTTTCACCCCTGGGCCGAGCGGCCGCGGGGCACCTTGCACCGGATGTCGCAGGCTTCGCACCTGCATGCCGCTCACGCGGTAGTGACTTCTTGTCCGGCTCGAGTCCGCGGCCGGTTGCGCCGGCCGCGGCTCTCGCCCGTCGCGCGCGGCATCAACCGCGCGCAGGTCCTCAGGCGACGGCGTCCTTGATGGCCTTCATCGCTGCGGCACGCACCGACAGGCTCGCCGGACGCGCTTCGACCTTCACCATCTCGCCGGTGAAGGGGTTGCGGGCCATGCCCGCCTTGCGCGCGGCCTTCTGCACGCGGCGCAGCTTGACGCCCATTTCCGGCACGACGAACTCGCCGGAACCGTTCTTGATGAGATGACGGGTCGCCAGCGCCTTCAGCGACTGCAGCACGCCCTGCACCTGCTTCTTGGTCAGGCCGGTGTCTTCGGCCACGTGGGCGATGATCGCCGACTTGGTCTGCTTCTCCTTGATGGCGCTGGTCTTGGCTTTGCTCATGGTGTCTCCCTTGTCTGGTGGCAGCGTAATGGTGTGGCTGTGATCTTCGACTGATACGCAACTCTGGTGGGCGGCGAGGTCGACCCGGTCCACGGCAATGCCCGATGGTGGTTCGCTCCCGCGTCGCGGCCGCTTCATCGTCGGCTCGATTTCGCCTGCAGCAAGCAGGCGAACGCGACCGCGCTACTATAATCACCAGCACCGAAAAGGGAAGCCCTCGATCGGCGTTTTTGCCCGAATTTTCCGAGAAAATTGCGGGCGCGCTCGATTCCGCTCGGCAATTGCCCGTGAAAACGCGTGCGACGCCCGCACGACTCTCGTCAAACCTCGGCGAGCGCCGCATCCAGTGCGAGCAGGACGTCGCGCGCGCGTCCGGCGAGCCGGTGCGTGACGGCGTTGGACAAGACGGTCTGGTCCGGATTGATTTCGACCGTCACCGCGCCCGCCCGCCGCGCACGCAGCATGGGTTCGGCGATGTAGGGAAAGCCGGCGGTGGTGCCGATGGCGAGCAGCACGTCGAAGCCGCGCACGATCTCGCGTTCGTAGTTCGACAAGGCGACCTCAGGCAGCATCTCACCGAACAGCACCACGTCGGGGCGTACCAGGCCATCACACTGGGCGCAGCGCGGCGGAAGTACTTCGAGATCGAGCGCCTCGTCGCTGAAGGCGGCGCGACACGCGCAGCAGTAGCAGCGCGAGAGGTTGCCGTGCATCTCGATCACGTTGCGACTGCCCGCCTGGCGATGGAAGCCGTCGACGTTCTGCGTGATCACCCAGGTCTCGAAACGATTGTCCCAACCGGCCAGCACACGGTGGCCGTCGTTCGGGCCCGCGCCGCGGCAGGCGCGACCGATCTGCGCGATGTACTTCCACGTCAGCGCCGGATTGCGCGCGAGCGTGTAGGCGTGGAGGATGTCCTCTATCGGCATGTTCTGCTCGACTTCGATGTCGTTGTACAGACCGCCGATGCCGCGATAGGTGGGCAGACCCGAGTCCGCCGACATGCCCGCGCCGGTGATCACCGCGACCCGTTTCGCCTGCGCGAGTCTCGCGGCCACCGCCGGCACTTCGGCGCGCCAGTCCCCCGTCACTGCGCTCATCGTTCTGTGTCCCCCGCGTTCAATCGAGACTGCGCACGCGGCGCGATTCCCGCGCCGAGAGGAAGTGTACGACGCCCACCGGGAGCCAGCGCGCGGCGCGCGCGATCAGGCGATTGACGCGGCCGGGAATGCACAGCAGCTCCCCCGCATCGCTCGCCGCGAGCGCCGCCGCGACCACCTCGTCCGCCGACATCCACAACCAGCGCGGCAGACGCGCGACCTGCGCGCGAGTGCCGGTGACATCGTGGAATTCGCTGTAGGTGAATCCGGGGCACACCGCGCACACGCCGAGACCGCGCTCCCGGTATTCGAAGGCGAGCGACTCGGACCAGCGAATCATCCAGGCCTTGCTCGCGCCGTAGAGCGTGTGACCGGCGCTACCGGGCAGCAGGCCAGCCAGCGAGGCGACGTTGATCAGCCGGCCCTGGCCCGAGCGCAACATGCCGGGCAGGAGCGCGTGGGTCAGTTCGGCGACCGAATCGATCATGACGCGCTGAAAGCGCGCGTGATCCTCCCAGGCGCTGTCCAGGTAGCGGCCGGGCACGCCGTAGCCCGCATTGTTGACCAGGCATGTCACTGGTCGGTCCTCGAGCATGCTCAGCACTTGCGGGATCGCGTCCGGCGCGCCGAGATCGACGGCAACGAGACGGGTGGACACGCGGTGGCGAGTCGCCAGTTCATGGGCGAGCGTCGCGAGGCGCTCACGACGGCGCGCGACCATCACCAGGTCGTGACCGCGCGCCGCGAGCTGACGACAGAACTCGGCACCGATGCCGGCGGACGCGCCCGTGACCAGGGCCAGGGAACGGAGCGTGGCAGTCATCGTTGCACTGTATGCCTTCGCGCCGCGAGCGCAAGCCGCGCGAGGTATCGACACCGAGGACGATGATCGATAATGACGCGGCGCCTGTGCGCTCACCTCGCTCACACGCTCGATGGTACCCGCTTGATTTCGCGATTCTGGAGCCGCCGCCACGAGCCGTGGGTCATGCTGTGGCCCCTCGCCTTCGCGCAGATGGTGTCGTGGGGCACGATGTACTACGGCTTCTCGCTCTTCGCAGGCCCCATGCACAGCGAGCTGGGCTGGTCGGCGGCCACCATGAACACCGCGCTCAGCTGTGGCTTCCTCATGATCGCGCTGGTGGCCTACCCGGTGGGCGGCGCACTCGATCGCCATGGTGGGCGCGCGCTGATGACCATCGGCTCGCTGGGCGGCGGCTGCCTGCTGCTGGCCTGGGCGCGGGTCGAGACGCTGCCGCAGTTCTTCGTGATGTGGCTGACGCTCGGCGTGTGCATGGGCTGCTGCCTGATGGAGCCGCTGATGGCGGTCATCACGCAGAACTTCGGGCGCGAGGCCCGGCGCGGCATCATCGCCACGACCATGGTCACGGGCCTGTCGGGCACCGTGTTCGTACCGCTCATCGGCCACTTGGTGGAGATCGCGGGCTGGCGCAACACGCTCGTCGCGCTCGGCGCGATGAATCTCTTGTTCTGCGCGCCGGTGCACTGGCTGTGCATTCCGGACCGCCGCGGCGCGCTGCGCCGCGGCCATCCCATCGACCGCATGCGCGCGCGCATCATCATGCGCCGGCGACTGCGCAACCCGGTGTTCTGGGGCCTGGCGCTCTGGTACACCTCCTACAGTCTCACGGCCTCGAGTCTCATCTTCCAGTTCGTGCCGCTGCTGCGCGCCGAGGGCGTGGCCGACCGAGTGATCTTCGCGGCGTTCGCGCTCATCGGACCGGTACAGGTTGTCGCGCGCCTGGTGATCGTCACGCTGGTGCGCAATGCCTCGACCGCACGTCTGGGGGCCTTCACCACCGCGCTCTCGCCGCTCGCGGTGCTGGTGCTGATGCTCGCACCGCGCGAAGCGGGCTGGCTCTACGCCTTTGCCGCCTGTTTCGCCACCGGGCATGGCATCACCACCATCCTGCGCGGCGTGGCGCCCATCGAATGGCTGGGCAGCGAGCACTACGCGCGCACCATGGGCGCGATTGCACTGCCGATGTCGATCGCCATGGCCGTGGCGCCGTCTCTGACCGCTCATGTGTGGGACGCCACCGGCAGCAGCCGCGTGATGCTGGCGGTGGTGTTCGCCGGCGCCCTGGCCGGCACCGTCGGCTACTGGGTGGCGGTGACGGCGCGCCGGGGCGGCCGTCGCGCGCGTCCGTCGGCGTCGGTCTCGGGCCCTTGAAGGTCCGAACGCGCGTCTCCATGTAGCTTCGCGGAGCGCACATGCATCGAGGCGTCCCGCCTCGGTTCACCGACCGCCGCGCCCGCGGAGGAAGCTTTACATGTTCGAGTTCTGCCCCCGTTCCCAGTCGCTGTTGTCGGACGACGAGGAAGACATGGCCGCGCCGGCTGCCGCACCGAAGTCGCCCGGCGACACCTTGAAGCCACTGCCCGAGGACGCGCTCATCCTGCTGCCGGTGCGCAACCTCGTGCTGTTCCCTGGTACCGCTTCGCCGCTCACCATCGGCCGCGCGAGTTCGGTGGCGGCCGCCCGCGCGGCGGCCCAGGAGGAACGCGCGGTCGGCCTGCTGCTGCAGCGCGATCCCGCGCAGAGCGACGTGCAGCCGGACGACCTGCATTGGGTCGGGACGACCGCGCGCATCCTGCGCTACGTCGCCGCCCAGGGTGGCGCGCAGCATCTGGTCGTGCAGGGCGAACGCCGCTTCCGTGTGCTGGAGTTCCTCGAGGGTTGGCCGTTCCTGGTCGCGCGGGTTGCGTATGTCGAGCCCGGCGAAGCGCGCACACAAGCCATCGAGGCGCGCCTTCTGCAGCTGAAGCAGCGTGCCGGCGAGGCCATCCGCCTGTTACCCAATGCACCGGACGACCTGATGGCGGTGGTGCAGAACATGCAGTCCGCAGCCGCCCTCGCCGACATGGTAGCGAGCTTCCTCGATGTCCCGAACGAGGAGAAGCAGGCCATCCTCGAGACCTTCGACCTGGCCGCCCGCCTCGACCGGGTCCTCGCCGCGCTGTCGGCGCGCGTGGAGGTGCTGCGGCTTTCCAAGGAGATCGGCGACAAGACCCGCCAGGAGTTCGATCAGCGCCAGCGCGAGCACGTGTTGCGCGAGCAGTTGCGCCAGATCCAGAAGGAACTGAACCAGGGCGAAGACGGCGCCAGTGAGTTGGACGCGCTGCGCGCGAGCCTGGAAGGCGCGGGCATGCCGCCGGAAGTGCTTGCCCATGCGACGAAGGAGCTGCGTCGTCTCGAACGCATGGGCGAGAGCTCGGGCGAGGCGTCGATGGTGCGCAGCTACCTGGAGCTGCTCGGCGAGCTGCCCTGGCGCGAACCCGCGTCGGCCCCCATCGACATCGGCGCGGCGCGGCGCATCCTCGACGAGGACCATTTCGGCCTCGACAAGATCAAGCGGCGCATTCTCGAGTTCCTGGCGGTGCGCAAGCTGAATCCGGCGGGTCGCGCCCCGATCCTCTGCTTCGTAGGCCCGCCTGGCGTGGGCAAGACATCGCTTGGCCAGTCGATCGCGCGCGCGACCGGTCGACCGTTTCAGCGCGTGCCGCTGGGCGGCGTGCACGACGAAGCCGAGATCCGCGGCCACCGCCGCACCTACATCGGTGCCCTGCCCGGCAACATCGTGCAGGCGGTGAAGCGCGCGGGTGCGCGCGACGCCGTGCTGCTGTTCGACGAAGTGGACAAGCTCGGCCAGGGCGGCTTTCACGGCGATCCCGCGGCGGCGCTGCTAGAAGTGCTCGATCCGGCGCAGAACGACAAGTTCCGCGACAACTATCTCGGCGTGGACTTCGATCTGTCCAAGCTGCTGTTCATTGCGACCGCCAATCAACTCGATGCGATTCCGGCCCCGCTGCGCGATCGCATGGAGGTGATCCAACTGCCGGGTTACACGCAGGCGGAGAAGCTCGAGATCGCTCGCCGCCACCTGCTGCCGCGCCAGCGCGAGAACTGCGGGCTCGGCGCTGACCAGGTGAGCGTGCCCGACGCGGCCCTCGAGCGACTGGTGGCCGAATACACCCGCGAGGCGGGCGTGCGCAACCTCGAGCGCGAGATAGGCGCCGTACTGCGTCACTGCGCGATGCGGGTGGCCGAAGGCGAGAGCGGCCCTCTGGAAGTGGAAGCCCAAGCGCTCGAGGCCATCCTCGGCGCACCGCGCTTCGACAACGAAGTGGCGCTGCGCGCCGGTCAGCCGGGGGTCGCCACGGGCCTGGCCTGGACGCCGGTGGGGGGCGACATCCTCTTCATCGAGGCGAACCAGGTGCCGGGCAGCGGCAAGCTGATCCTCACCGGACAGCTCGGCGAAGTGATGAAGGAGTCCGCCCAGGCGGCGCTGACCCTGGTCAAGACCCATCTCGAGCGCCGCCTCGACGAAGTCGATCTGCATGTGCACGTGCCGGCCGGCGCGACGCCCAAGGACGGCCCCAGCGCGGGCGTGGCCATCTATCTCGCCCTGCGGTCCCTGCTGACCGGTGTGGCGGTGCGGAACGATGTGGCGATGACCGGGGAGATCTCGCTGCGTGGACTCGTGCTGCCGATCGGCGGCGTGAAGGAGAAGGTGCTGGCCGCGCTCCGCGCCGGCATCACCACCGTGCTCCTGCCGACGCGTAACCGGAAGGACCTGGAGGAAGTGCCCGCCGAGGCGCGGGACAAGCTCCGCGTCGAGTTCGTGAGCACGCTGGAGGACGCCGCCCGACTTGCGCTCGACGCTGAGCCGGGCACGAGCGCGCGCGCGGCGTGAGCAAGGCCGCGCGCCGCGGTGACGCGGCGCGCGGCGCCCCTCAAGCCCACGCCGCGGTCCGCCGCTAAACCTCTTCGCCGAACGCCACACCCGGTGGCGGCCCCTTTCGGCGGTCAAACCTGCAGACGACGTCGCACTTTTCGAGACTCCAGAGTGACCGCGTTCACAAGCGGCGTGGTCGCGGCGTCCCGCACCTTCAGATCCGCGCGGCCACGGCCGATGCAACCGGAGACCGATAAAGAGATAGCGGGGAATCCGCCATGGCTACCGCCACCGTCACGCCCATCGTCCCGACCAAGACCAAGCTGCTCATGGACGAGTGTCAGCGCCTGGCGACCCAGAAACTGCCGGAGATCCTGAAGCTGGTTCTGACCGACGCGGACGACGTGCTGTTCAAGTTCGCGAACGGCGCGGACAACTCCCGCCGCCAGAACGCATTCTTCGACGCGATGCGCGAACTGCGGCTGCGCCGCGGCGAAGTGGAGGAACGCTTCGCGGCCGGGGTGCGCAGGCGGCTGGTCGAGGCCGCCGAGACCACGCCGGCCACGACCGGCGCCCTCTCCACGTCGTTCGAAGGCGAATTGACCCTGCTCGGGCTGGACGAAGTCGAGGAGAAGCTCGCCATCACCAACTTCGTTGCCAGCGCCCGTCAGCGCTGTTCGCGCGAACTGCTGGGCGTCGAGCAGCGCCTTGCGGTGTTGCTGAAACAACCCAAGCTCAATGACGAGACCAATCCGCTCGGACCGCAGGCCCTGGGTGACGAACTGATGCAGGCCTGCGCGGTGCTGACCGCCGACATCGAGACCAAGATCACGCTCTACAAGCTCTTCGACCGCATCGCGACACCGGCGCTGCTCAACTTCTACGCGGAGCTGAACCAGCTGCTGGTCAAGGGCGGCGTGCTGCCGACCCTCAATGCCACGGCGCCCCATGCCGCGCCGTCGCGCCGTACGCGGGTCATCATCGAGAGCGACGGTGAGCAGGTGGAGGCGAGCGGTGACGACGTGTTCTCCACGCTCACGTCCCTCATGCAGACCCACCAGAGCCGTGGCGGCGCGCCGCTGGCGGTGAGCGGCGGTCCACAGCCCTCGATAGTCACGGTGGGCCAAGGCGCGCCGGGCCTGCCGGGGCTGGGCGGCGTGGCGGGCGGCATGGGCGGATTCGGTCTGCCCGGCGCCGGCGGCTTCGGCGCGATGCCCTCTGGCGCGGGCGGTGCCGGCGGACTCGGCGGCGCCGGTGGCTTCCCCGCCATCGCGTTCGACGATGCGGGCGGTGGCTTCGCCAGCGTGCCCATGCTGGTCCAGTCGCTGACCGATCTGCAGCGCGGAGAAGGTCCGTGGGTGAACGCGGCCACAGGCGGCGTCGCGAGTGGCGTGCCCGGTGCCGCGCCGGTCAACGTGCTGCGTGGGCTGCGCGCCAGCGGCGCGGTGGGCCAGCTCGCGCCGGCGCAGGACATGACGCTCGAAATCGTCTCCCTGCTGTTCGATTACATCATGCAGGACCGCTCGATTCCCGATGCGCTGAAGGCGCTCATCGGCCGGCTGCAGATCCCGATGCTCAAGGTCGCGCTGCTCGAACGCGAGCTCTTCTCCCACAAGAACCACCCGGCGCGTCGCCTGCTCGACACCTTCGCGCGCGCGGCGGTCGGCTGGTACGAAGGGCTCCGCCAGTCCGATGCGCTCTACGACAAGATGGAGCAGGCGGTCGAGCGCATCGTCGTCGAGTTCGAACAGGACGTCGGTCTGTTCGAACTGGTGCTGGAGGACTTCAATGCCTTCATCGAGTTCGAGACGCGTCGCGCCGACGACAAGGTGGCGAAGTCCTCGCGCTCGCTGCGCACTCGTGAGCAGATCGTGCTTGCCAAGATGGCGGTCGACGATGAGCTGCGCGCGCGGCTGAAGGGCTTCGATGTACGGGAGTTCGTACAGGATTTCCTGCTCGACTACTGGCGCCAGCTGCTGATCATCACGCACGTCGAGCAGGGCGTGGACAGCGACGCCTGGCGAGAAGAGTGGCAGGCGGTCGACGACCTGGTGTGGTCGGTCCAGCCGAAGAATACGCCCGAGGACCGCAAGGCGCTGTCCGCGCGACTGCCGACGATGCTGAAGTGCATCAAGCGCGGCATGGTGACGCTGGAAATGCCGCCGCCGGAGTGTTCCAAGTTCCTGAGCATGCTTGCCAGCCTCCACGTGGTGGCGATCAAGAACATCGAGGAGTCGAGCATCGCGGCCCGCAAGCTCGCCGCCGCGCCCGATCCGACCGCGCCTGCCGCCGGTCGCCGCGCCGACGTGGATGACCCGACCAGCGATGCCTTCGTCAAGCGCGGATTGGCGCGCATCTTCGAGCGCAAGGTCGGAGAGCCGCTCGAACTCGACATCGACTTCTCGGCGTTCGAAGCCGCACCCGCGGCTGCGGAGACTCGAATCGACGAGACACCGCGCGCGGCGCGGGACACCGCCCCGCTCGACGAAGCGGCGCTGGAACGCTACGTAGAGGAGATCACCACGCTCGATCTCGGCGACTGGATGGAGTTCACCGACGATGAGGGCGGTGCGGTGCGCGGTCGCTTCACCTGGATCGCCCCGACCACCGGGCGCTACCTATTCACCAATCGCCAGGGCGAGGTGATGCGCGAGGCCACCCTGGTGGAACTCGCCACTGCCCTCGCCCGCCAGCAGGCGAGCATCATTCGCGCTGAGTCCGATCCGCTGTTCGACCGGGTGCTCGCCGAACTCATCGACAAGCTCGAAGC
>JAIEQK010000229.1 GCA_019747795.1 Gammaproteobacteria bacterium
GCGCGCGCCCGCCGGCGGCGCGGCCGCGGACGCGATGGCCGCGTGGTCGGCCATCCTGCCGTGGTTCGCCGACAATGCGCTCACCCACTACCTCGCGCCGCGCGGTCTCGAGCAGTTCACCGGCGGCGGCTGGGGTTCGCGCGACATCGTGCAGGGGCCGCTCGAGATGCTGCTCGCGCTCGGTCACCTGGCGCCGGCGCGCGACCTGCTGGTGCGCGTGTTCAGCACCCAGAACGCGGTCGGCGACTGGCCGCAGTGGTTCACCTTCTTCGCGCGCGATCGCGGCATCCGCGCCGGCGACTCGCACGGCGACATCGTGTTCTGGCCACTGCTGGGCCTGGCGCGCTACCTGGAAGCGAGCGGCGATCACAGCCTGCTCGACACGGTCGTGCCGTTCCACAGCAACGGCCCGCTCGACCAGGCCGAGCAGGTGACGATGTGGGCGCACGTCGAGCGTGCGCTCGCGCACATCGAGCGCAACTGCCTGCCCGGCACTGCGCTCATCTCCTACGGTCACGGCGACTGGAACGATTCCATGCAGCCGGCCGACGTCAAGCTGCGCGACGAGCTGTGCAGCAGTTGGACCGTGGCGCTGCACTACCAGATGCTGAGCCTGATGAGCGCCGGCCTCGCCGCCGCGGGCCGCGCGCCCGAGGCCGCGCGTCTCGCTGAGCAGGCGGCGCGCGTGGCGAGCGATTTCCGTCGTTTCCTGCTGGTCGACGAGATCGTGCCCGGCTACCTGCACGCGCGCGCCGATGGCGGCCACGACTTCCTGCTGCATCCACGCGACCAGGTCACCGGGCTGCGCTACAGCCTGCTGCCCATTCCCCACGCGGTCCTGACCGGGCTCCTGAGCCCGAGCCAGATGGCGCGACATTTCGAACTGGTGGACCGGCACCTGCGTGGCCCGGACGGTGCGCGCCTGTTCGACAAACCCATGGCCTACCACGGCGGCACGATGCGGCTCTTTCAGCGCGCCGAGAGCGCGGCCTTCTTCGGTCGCGAGATCGGGCTCATGTACACCCACGCGCACCTGCGCTATGCCGAGGCCCTGGCCCACGCCGGTCGCGGCGAGGAATTCTTCCAGGCGCTGCAGCTGGTCAATCCCATCGGCATCGAGGCGCGCGTGCCGGGTGCCTCGCCGCGGCCGTCGAACTGCTACTACTCGAGCTCCGACGCCGCCTTCGCCGATCGCTATGCGGCGCAGGATCGCTACGACGATGTGTTCCACCGCAAGGTCGGTTTCGATGGCGGCTGGCGCGTGTATTCAAGCGGCCCCGGACTCGCCATCGCCATCCTGCTGCGCTCGCTGTTCGGACTGCGGCTCGCGGGCGACGGCCTGGTGATCGATCCCGTCATGCCGAAGGCGCTGGACGGCGTGTCGATCGCCTTCCCGGTGCAGGGCAAGGACGGACGCTTCACCTACGCCGTCGGCGCCCGCGGCCACGGGACTCTACGCGTGCGCCTGAACGGCGTGGAGCTCAGCGGCGAGTCCATCGCCAACCCCTATCGCGCGGCCGGCGTGAAGGTGTCCTTCGCGAGCCTCGACGGGATCCTCCGCGAACGCGACAACGAGTGGCAGGTGGAAACCCTGTAGGTCGGACTTCAGTCCGACATTTTCATGCGGGCTTCGGGATTCGCTCCGGAATTGAATGTCGGGCTGAAGCCCGACCTACAGGGTCTGTCCCCTGCCTCAATACTCCGGATCCGGATCCCGCATCGACCCCGGCTGCGCCTTCGGGCGCTGACGCTGCGACAGCTCGCGCAGCACGTCGGGGATCATCGCGAGGCCCGGCGCGTCGCCGTACTGATGCTTGAGGTCGACCAGGTAGCTGGTGACGAAGTTGAGCCGCTCGGCGAGGCCGGCGGCGACCAGGGTGGTGATGGCGGGATGGCTCGCGAGCAGCGCCGCGCCGTCGTCCGCGCGCCGCAGCACGCAGTCGGTGGCGGTCTCGACGTCGGCGCCGTAGGGCGTGCCGAGCAGGACCGAGATCTCGCCAACCACCGCGCCGGCCTGGCTGATGACGTTGACCACCATGCCGCCCTTGCGCACGTTCAGGACGCCCTGCACCAACACCCAGATGGTGCGCTCGCGGCCCCCTTCCCGAATCACCGTCTCCCCCGCCGGCACTGTGACGGCCGGCAGGTGGGTGGTGAGGCTCAGCATGTCGTCCATGGCTGGATGATAGTCCAAGGTCGCGTGTTTTTGTGCAGTGCGGCGACGATTCAGAACACGCTGCGGGGCGGCGCCTCGGGCGCGGCGAGATCCAGCGCCTCCTCGCCCATCAGCGAGCGCCAGGACGCGGCGCCGGCAGCGAGATCGAGTTCCACATGGGCGGGTACCGGGCCGATCTGCCGGCCCGGATTGAACACCCAGGTCGGGCCGATGCGATCGGCCCACGCGCCGTCGTGGCGGAACGGCGGCTGGTGCACGTGGCCGCACAGCACGAAGTCTGGCGCGAAGCGCGCGATCCAGCCGCCGAGATCCGCGTCGCCGTAGTCGCGCCTGCCGGTCCAGCAGGTCGGCGAGCCGGACGGCGGCCAGTGATAGACCCACAGCCAGCGCGCGGGGCGGCGCGCGGCGTCGGCCGCGAGCTGCGCTTCCACCGCGTCGCGTCCCAGCGGGCCGTCCCACCAGGGGCAGATGGTCACGAGCGTGTCGCCGAGCTCGAGCGACATGCCGTCGCTCGGCACGCCCGCGGCGCGCGCGTCGTCCAGCCACAGCGCGGCCTTCTCGCCGCGCGCGTCCACACCGGTCAGATCGTGGTTGCCGGAACTCACCACGACGCGGCCGGCGGCCTTCAGCAGATCCATGTAACGCAACATCACCACGGTCTGGGCGTCGAGCGGCACGCTGGAGGCGATGTCCAGGTGATCGCCCGCCATCACCACCAGGTCGTAGCGCGGCGCGACCTTCACCAGCCAGTCGAGCTGCGGCAGCGTGTAGTGCAGGTCCGCGACCAGCAGGATGCGCATATTGGTCAAGGACGCGCGAGCAGCACGTCGCGCCCGACGTGCTGGATGTCGGTGTGACCGCAGAAGGCCATGCTGAGATCGAGTTCGCGCGCGATGATCTCGAGCGCGCGGGTCACGCCCGCCTCACCCAGCGCGCCGAGGCCGTAGAGGAAGGACCGGCCGATGAGCGTGCCGCGCGCGCCGGCGGCCCAGGCCTTCAGCACGTCCTGGCCCGAACGTATGCCGCCGTCCACCCACACCTCGATGCGCGAGCCGACCGCGTCGGCGATGGCTGGCAGGGCCGAGATGGTGCTCGGCGCGCCGTCCAGTTGGCGACCGCCGTGGTTGGACACCACCAGCGCGTCGGCGCCGCTGTCGGCCGCGATGCGCGCGTCCTCCACGTCCATCACGCCCTTGAGTATGAGCTTGCCGCCCCAGCGCTGCTTGATCCATTCGACGTCGGCCCAGGACAGACGTGGATCGAACTGCTTCGCGGTCCATTCACCGAGCGTGCCGATGTCGGTCACGTCCTTCACATGGCCGACGATGTTGCCGAAGTTACGCCGCCGCGTGCCGAGCATGTTCATGCACCAGCGCGGGTGCAGCGCGAGGTTGGCGAGATTGCCGAGCGTCGGCTTGACCGGGGTGGAGAGCCCGTTCTTGATGTCGCGATGGCGCTGGCCGAGGACCTGCAGGTCCAAGGTCAGCATCAAGGCGCCGCAGTGCGCGGCGCGCGCGCGATCGATCAGGTCTTCGACGAAGCCGCGATCGCGCATCACGTAGAGCTGGAACCAGAACGGCGCCTGGGTCGCGGCCGCGACGTCCTCGATCGAACAGATACTCATGGTCGAGAGCGTGAACGGAACGCCGAACTTCTCTGCCGCGCGCGCGGCCAGGATCTCGCCGTCGGCGTGCATCATGCCGGTCGAGCCGGTGGGCGCGATGGCTACCGGCATCGTCACGTCCTGGCCGATCATGCGCGCGCGGATGCTGCGCTTCTCGATGTTGACCGCGACCCGCTGACGGAACTTGAGCGCTTTGAAGTCCGCCTCGTTGGCGTGGTAGGTGCTCTCGCTCCACGAGCCGGTATCGACGTAGTCGTAGAACATGCGCGGCACGCGGCGCTTCATCAGCACGCGCAGGTCTTCGATGCAGGTGACTGCGGTCACTCTTCTCCCCCTTGTGGGAACTCCCCGTAGACGCGCCAGCATAACCGCCGGCGCAGGCCCAATCGAGCCTCGTTCAGGCCGGCGCGGCTTCCGGCGGACTCAGCTCGGCGGCGCGGTGCAGGCGGGCCAGGAGTTGCTCGGCGCGCGCGGCGTCCAGCATGTGGCCGGCCTCGTCGGTCACGAAGAACACGTCCACCGCCTTCTCGCCGAAGGTCGCGATGTTGGCGCCGCGCAGGTCGACGCCGACCTCGGCGATGGCCGCGGCGAGATTGGCGAGCAGGCCCTTGCGATCGGCCGCCACCACTTCCACCGCGGTGACGGTCTTGGCCGCCGCCTCCAGCAGCCGCACCTGCACCGGCAAGGCCTTCATCAGCACGTCCGGCTTGGCCGGCCGCTTGATCGGCGGCGGCTCCTCGCCCGCCAGCACGCCCTCCAGGCGCTTCTTCAGACGGCCCATCTGGTCGGTCTCGCGCACCGGCTGGTCGCTGGCGTCGGTGACGTGGAACTCGTCCAGGATGCGCCCGTCGCGGAGCGCATAGGCGTGGGCCGCGAGCGCCTTGGTGTTGGCGTTGGCGAGCGCGGCGGTCAGATGCGAGAAGAGCTTGGGGCGGTCATGGCCCCAGCACAGCACCTGGGTGTAGCCACCGGTCTCGTTGACCTCGAGATGGGCGCCGGACTCGCGCTGCAGGAGGCGACACAGCTCCAGCAGCCGCGCCGGCGGAAAGTGCAACGCGAGCGAATTGGACACCGCCGCGAGCGCGCCGCCGACCGCCTCGCGCTCGGCCGGCGCGCACAGGCTCAGCACGCTGTCGCGCCGCGACTGCAGCCGCTCGGCGTGATCGGCCGGCAGCACCTGGCCGGTCTGCAGGTAGGCCTCCGCCGCGCGGAACAGCTGCGCGAAGAGCGAGCCCTTCCAGTCGGTCCACACGCCCGGTCCGACCGCGGTGACGTCGGCCACGGTCAGCAGGAACAGGTACACCAGGCGCTCACGATCGCCGACCAGGCGGCTGAAGTCGGCGATCACGTCGACGTCCCCCAGGTCGTAGTGCTGCGCGGTCTTCGACAGGCGCAGATGATGCAGCACCAGCCACGCGACCAGGTCGGCGTCGTCCTCCGACAGGCCGACGCGCCGGCAGAAGCGCCGTGCGAGGTTCTCGCCGATCTCGGAGTGATCGCCGCCGCGCCCCTTGGCGATGTCGTGGTAGAGGAGCGCGATGTAGAGCAGCTCGGGCCTGTCGAGCGCCGGCATCAGCTTCGAGGCCAGCGGCATCTGGATGTACTGGCCCTCGCCGAGGCGGAAGTCGCGCAGGATGTCGATGGCGCGCAGGGTGTGCGCGTCGACCGTGAAGTGATGGTAGCGATCGAACTGGCAGTGGCCGGTGATGCGACCGAAGTCCGGAATGAGCCGCCCGAGCACGCCGGTCTCGTGCATCTGCCTGAGCGCGGTCGCGACGTTGCGCGGCGAGCGCAGGATGGCGAGGATCATCTCGTTCGCCGCCGGCGCGGCGCGCACGGCCGCATCCACCAGGCGCGCGTGCTTGCGCACCACGCGCAGCGCGCGGCTGTTGAGATAGCGCCGCTCCTTCTGCGACTCGACGAAGATCCGCACCAGGTTCAAGGGATCGGCCGCGAAAGCGTCGACGTCGTGGACGTTGACCTCGCGCCCGTGCACCTCGATGCCGTGGCCGAGCTTGCGCCGGCGGCGCAGGCGTCCGCCGGGCCGGATCTGCTCTTCGAAGTGCAGGATGAAGATGTCGGCGAGATCGGCGATGGTGCGCACGTGCAGGAAGTAGTTCTTCAGGAAGCGCTCCACCGCGCTCGAGCGCTCGCTGTCACGGTAGCGGAAACGCGTCGCGAGTTCGGGCTGCAGGTCGAAGCGCAGCTTGTCGGTCTCGCGGCCGGTCGCCAGATGCAGCGCCGCGCGCACCCGCCACAGGAAGTCGCGGCCGCGCACGAAGCCGTTGAACTCCTCGTCGTCCACCAGGCCCTGGCCGACCAGCTCACGCGCGGTCGGCACGCCGTACCAGGCCATGGACAGCCAGAAGATGGTGCTGACATCGCGCAGCGCGCCCTTGCCGTTCTTGAGTTCGGGCTCCATGACGAACGCGGTGTCGCCTTGCGCGCGGCGACGCGAGGCGCACTCGTCCAGCTTCAGCGTGCAGAACTCGACGCGCTCGCGCTTGCTCCAGCGCTGCTGGCCGCTGCTCTTCAGGAGTTCGGCGTAGAGCCTGCCGCTGCCGTGCACGATGCGCGACTCGAGCAGCGCGGTGCGCGCCTGGTGGTTGTCGCGCGCGAACTTGCGCGCCTCGGCCACGGTGCGCACGGCGTGACCGAGATGCGCGCCGCTATCCCACACCAGCTGGCTGAAGGTCTTGATCGCGGCGTCGATGCGTCGATCGTCGGCCTGCGGCACCAGGAAGAGCAGGTCCCAGTCGGAATGGGGACAGAGTTCGGCGCGACCGTAGCCACCCACCGCGACCACGTCCACCGCCGCGGCCACCTCGCCCGCCACGCGCCGCCACAGGTCCACCACCAGTTCGTCCACCGCCGCGCTGACGTACTTGACGATGGCGCGACCGCCGTGGGCGTCGAGGCGCGAGTCGGCGCCGGCCATGATGGCCTGGCGACGGCTTTTGACGTATTCGCGTAGATCGAGATCGAGCACCTGGCGAACTCCGCTGGACGGCCGCGGGCCGCGGGCATCGGCGCGAGGGTAGCAAGTCGGGGCGGTCGGTTAAAGGCGCGTGGTCGCGCCGACACCCTTGCTTGAGATCGCCCGGGCAGGCAGGCTGCGAGCCATGTCGCAACGCTCGGCGAGGAGGTTCCCGTGCTCGAACTGCGTCCCACCTGTGAACACTGCAACCGCGCGCTGCCGCCGGCCGCCACCGACGCGATGATCTGCAGCTACGAATGCACCTTCTGTCGCGACTGCGTCGACGGCGTGCTCGGCAACGTCTGCCCCAACTGCGGCGGCGGCTTCGCGCCGCGACCGATACGCCCGAGCGTGGATCGCAAGGGCGGCAATTTCCTCGGCAACGATCCGGCCAGCGTCACGGTCAAGCACCGCCCGGTGGACGCCGAGGCGCAGCGCGCGCTCGTCGCGGCGGTGGGGCACCTGGCGCCGGAGGCGAGATAGGCCTGTAGGGCCGATTTCAATCGGCCATGTGCAGCGCCAATCGAACCCCGTGAATGGCGGGTTGAAACCCGCCCTACGCGGACGCCGGCAGGAACAGGCGCACGGTGGTGCCGACATCGACGGTCGACTCGACCAGCAGGTGGCCGCCGGCGGCGTGGACCGCACCGTGGACCACGGCGAGGCCGAGCCCGGTGCCGCGCCCCACTTCCTTGGTGGTGAAGAAGGGATTGAAGATGGCGTGGCGATGTTCGAGCGGAATGCCGACGCCATCGTCGCTGACGCGCAGTTCCACGTAGTCGCCCGCGAAGTCCTCGCCACAGGACTCGCAGTGGCCGTGCATCGCGCTCGGCGCCAGCAGGCTGACCGAGAGCCGGCCATGGCCCTTGCCGTCCACGATCGCGTCGCGCGAGTTGATCGCGAGATTGCTCAGCACCTGCTGCAGGTCCATGGGCTCGATGCCGAGCGCAGGCGTGTCTTCCAGTGCGACCGCGAAGTCGATGCTGACTGGCAGCGCGGCGCGCAGCAGGCGGAGCGTATCGTCGACCAGCGCGCGCGGCGGATGAGCGAAGCGCAGTTCCTCGGGTCGGCGCGGGCGGCCGAACACCTGCAGCCGCTCCACCAGGCCGGCGGCGCGCTCGGCCGCGCTCACCACCTCGCGCAGATAGCTCTCGATCTTGCCGCCGCGCACGAGTTCCGCATTGGCCAGCGCGAGCTTGCCGTAGCCCAGGATGCCGGTCAGCATGTTGTTGAAGTCGTGCGCGATACCGCCGGCAAGCTGGCCCAGCGCGTCCATCTTCTGCGCGCGCAGGAACTGCGCCTGCAGGCGCTCGCGCTCGGACTGCGCGCGCTGCTCCGCGGCGCGCAGCTCGTCGGCCGCGCGCTTGCTCGCGTCGATGTCCCAGGTCACGCCCTGCACGCTCGCCACGCGGCCATCGGCGCCCAGACTCGGGGTACCGCGCGAGCACACCCAGCGCGCGCCGCCGTCCCGCCGACGCACGCGGAACTCCACCTCGTAGTGCCCGCCGTCGTTCAGCGCGGCCGCGATCTGCGCTTCGACCCGCGGCAGGTCCTCGTCCAGCATGCAGGCCTTGAGCTGCGCATGGGAGAGGCTGCAGGGCGTGTCGGGCGCCAGGTCGAACAGTTCGATGATGCGCGGGTCGAGCGTCAGCACGTCCGTCGCGCGGTCCCAGTGCCAGGTCACGAGCCGCGCGGCATCCACCGCGAGCCGCAGACGCGCTTCGCTCGCTTCCAGAGCCACGCCGGACTTCACCCGTTCGCTGATGTCGTCGAACACCACCACCACGTGTTCCGCGCGCGGCGCGTAGACGGACAGCGTGTACCAGCGGTCCAGGCTGCCGACCCGCGCGTCTAAGCGCATGGCGGGCGCGCCGCGGCCGATACGGCCGAACTGTTCGAGCAGTTCCACCTCGTCCGCGCCGAGCAGCGGCAGGAACTCCGAGGCGCGACGGCCGCGCAGATCGCTGAATCCGGTGAGTTCGAGGCAGGCGCGGTTGGTCACGAGCACGGTGAGATCGACGGCCCGCTCACCGTCGTAGTGCAGTTCGCAGTAGGCCACGCCGTTCAGCAGGTGCTCGAACAGCGCGGTAAAGACTTCTTCGGCACTCCCTGCCTGATCGTGGACCAACAAAGAGTGCATGACGGAGCGAGACCTATAGAGGGACCGAGCTGGAGGGGGTGGCCGCGCGCTGGTGCGACGGGGCGACGGTCTGGATAGCGGCCGACACGGGCAAAAACTTCAGCGACGCGGCTTGGGCGCCGGGCGGGTCAGGGCCGCCATCGCGTCGCGCGCCGAGGTGCGCAGCGGGTACTCGGCGTGGTCGAGCTTCAGCTCGACCGTGTGGCCGTCGGGATCGCGCAGGTAGACCGAGGTGCCGAAACCCGTGGCGCCGTAGAGTTCGACCGGGCCCCAGGTGACTTCGACGTCGTGCCGCGCGAGATGCTCGAGCACCGCGTCCATCTCGCCGTCCACCAGCAGGCAGACGTGATCGATGCCGCGGTTCGCGGGCGGCGCGAGGGGGGTATCGGCGCCCAGGACCTTGAGGTCGACGATGTGGCGCCCGCAGCGCAGCTGGTAGATGCCGGCGTCCTCGATGATGCGCTCGAGACGCAGGCCGAGTGCGTCGCAATAGAACGCCAGGCTGCGTTCGATGGCGGTGACCTGCAGGACGACGTGATCCAGACCGTGATAGCGAAAGGGTGCGGCCATGGTGTGCGCCCGTGGTTCGACTCGGTGGCCACCGTACTGCGTGCGGCGCCCGCCGTCGAGTCCTCGCGGCGGACAAAGACGTCGGCGCGCTGCTAGTCTTGCGCGGGAGTACCACCCATGCCCGACATCGCCCTCATCAACGTGGCGCGCCTCGCCGACGACGCGCCGACCCGCATCGAACTGCCCGGCCTGCCGCCGCTGGTGGTCGTGCGCCATGGCACGCTGTTCCACGTGTTCGACGATCGCTGCACGCACGACGAAGCCTCGCTGGCCGACGGCAGCGTCGAGGGCGAAGAGCTCTTCTGTCCGCGCCATCGCGGCGCGTTCGCGCTGGCCGACGGCCGCCCCACCCGACCGCCCTGCTTCGTGCCGCTCAGGCGTCACGCCGCGCGCGTGATCGACGGCGTGCTCTACCTCGACTGGGCGGGTTGAGCCGCACGCCGACGCCGGCCTGGATTTCTCACAGGTGCTCGTCGCGAGGGCGACGAGATGCCGTTGTGGCGGGCCGCACGGAGCAAAACCCGGCGAAGGCATGGTCGACACCATGTCGAGACGGGTTTTGCGAGTACGGCCCACTACTGCGCGCAGATCGGCGGCCGCGGCAGGGGGCCTGTGAGAAATCCAGGCTAGTATGGCCGCCCTGTTTCAGCACATATCGCGGAGGTTTCCATGGACATAGGCGTGATGATCTTCCCCACCGACAAGTCCATCCAGCCGGTCGAACTCGCGCGCGAGGTCGAGGCGCGCGGACTCGAATCGCTGTGGTTTCCGGAGCACAGCCACATTCCGACCAGCCGCGAGACGCCGTGGGGCGGCCGTGAGGGCGCACCGCCGCTGCCCGAGCAGTACTGGCGCTCCCACGACCAGTTCGTCGCGCTCGCGGCCTGCGCCGCCGTGACCAGCCGTATCCGACTCGGCACCGGCATCACCCTGGTCGCCCAGCGCGATCCGATCTGGCTCGCGAAGGAGGTGGCCAGTCTCGACTTCATCTCCAACGGTCGCTTCGAGCTCGGCATCGGCTACGGCTGGTGCGTCGAGGAGATGCGCAACCACGGACTCGCCTACCGCGAGCGGCGCGCGGTGCTGCGCGAACACATCCTCGCGATGAAGGAACTGTGGACCAAGGAAGAGGCGAGCTTCGAGGGCAAGTACGTGCACCTGGAGAAGAGCTGGGCCTGGCCCAAGCCCGTGCAGATGCCCCACCCGCCCATCGTCATGGGCGGCGCGGCCGGCCCGCAGACCGCGGCCCACGTCGCCGAGTTCTGCACCGGCTGGATGCCGCTCGGCGGCGCCTACGATCTGCAGAACGGGCTGAAGGAGATTCATGCCGCGTTCGCCAAGATCGGCCGCGATCCGGCGAGCCTCTCGCTCGGCATGTTCTACGCCCGCCAGGTGCCGGAGGACGCGCTGAAGAAGCACGCCGCGCTCGGCTTCACCCGCGCCATCCTGCCGCTGCCCTCAGAAGGTCGCGACACCGTGCTGCCGATGCTGGACGAGATCGCGAAGATTCGAGTGTAGGTCGGACTTCAGTCCGACATTGAAGTCGTAAATCGGGGACAGACCGCGTTTTCCCGCTCGCGGGAAAACGTGGTCTGTCCCCGATTCAACCCGCCCTCAGGCGCACACAGCCGGCTTTCTCCCGCGCCACGGCCGCGCGGATTCGATCTGCGCGGCGAGGCGGAACAGCGTGGCTTCGTCGCCGTCGCGGCCGACGAACTGCACGCCGATCGGCAGCCCCTCCTTCGACCAGCCCATCGGCACCGACATCGCCGGCGCGCCGCTCGCGTTGAACGGCGCGGTGTAGCAGCAGTCGGGCCCCATGCGCGTGTCGTCGTAGGCTTCCACGTCGAGCTGCATGTCGTAGTAGCCGTGGCTGCGCGGCAGCATCGGCACGGTCGGCATCAGCCACGCGTCGTAGGCGGCCATGCGGGTCATCAGGTCCCGGCAGAGCGCGCGCATCGTCTCGATGTTGCGCGCGTGGCTCGGGCCGTCGATGGCGCGGCCCTTGGCCGCCATGGTCCAGTACAGCGGCGCCATGTCCGCGGACCCGGCCGCGCGACCGACCAGCGGCGCCATGTTGTCCAGGAACAGCGCGGTCTCGACCGCGACGATCGCCGTATAGGTCTTGTACAGCGGCCAGAAGTCGTAGGGTACGGGCTCGGGCTCCACCGCGTGACCGAGGGTCTCGAGCAGGCGCCCCGCCTCCTCCACCGCCTGGCGCACTTCGACGTTGAGCGGTGTGCCGTGGCTCGGCGTGTCGGTGACGAGCGCGATGCGCAGCCGTCCCGGCTCGGCGCCGACCTCGGCGCTGAAGGTGCGCGCCGGACGCGGCAGTGCATAGGGCTCGCCGGGCAGGCCGCCGGCCGTGACGTCGAGCAGCGCGGCGCTGTCCCGCACGGTCAGCGACACGCAGTGCAAGGTCGCACCGCCGCACCAGAAATCCACCGCCAGCGGCGCGAGCGAGATGCGGCCGCGGGCGGGCTTCAGGCCGAACAGCCCGCAGTTCGCCGCCGGCACGCGGATCGAGCCGCCGCCGTCCGAGGCGTCGGCCATCGGCAGCACGCGCGCCGCCACCGCCGCCGCCGAGCCGCCGCTGGAACCGCCCGGCGTGCGTTCGAGGTGCCAGGGACTGCGCGTCACGCCGTGCAGGCTGGACTCTGTGGCGAGCGCCCAGCCCTGCTCCGGCGAGGTGGTCTTGCCGAAGGGAATGAGACCAGCGGCCTTCATGCGCGCGATGAGCAGCGAGTCCGTCGGCGCGACCTGCTCGCGCAGGTAGGGCAGGCAGTTGGTGAAGGGGTGGCCGCCCCAGGCGCTGGCCAGTTCCTTGACCAGCCAGGGCACACCCTTCAGCGGACCGTCGGGCAGGCGCGCCGAATCGGCCGCCGCGAGCGCCTCGTCGTAGGCGCGATGGGTGAGGAAATTGAGCGCGGGATTGATCTGCTCCGCGCGGGCGATGGCTTCGGCCATCACTTCGCGGGCCGACACCTCACCGCCGCGCACCAGGGCCGCGAGGCCCACGGCGTCGAACTGATCGTATTCCTGGAACGCCATGCTGCCCTCCGCGCGCCGCTGGCCGGAGTATGGGGCAAGGTCCGCGAAAAGGGATTTCTCCTATCGGGGTAGTGGCGACCCAACGCCCGGGACGTGACTCAGGCCGCGGGCATCCAGTTGCCGTGGAAGCCCGAGGGCACGCGCGTCTCGAGCCGCGCCAGCGCCACCGGTCCGGCGGCGATCTGCGCGGCGTCCAGCACCAGCAGATCGCTGCGTGCCTCGCGCGCGCGGTAGGCGACCGCCAACAGCCAGCCCTCGCCTTCTGGCGCGTCTGCGGCACGCGGCACGAACACCGGCTCCGACACGCTGTCGCCGGCCGGCAGGCGGTAGATCTCGCGCGTGTCGCGCACGAAGTCATAGCGCGCGATTTCGTCGAACACCGCCGCTCGCCCCTGCGCGCCCGGCGTGGTGGAGAAGTAACCATAGCGATGCGCGAGTCCGGCGTAGCGCTCGTCCAGGCGCGGAAACTCCGAGGCCTGCTCGTCCAGCCGCGTGGTGGTGAACGTGTCCGTGGCGCCGCCCAGGTCGAGCCGCCAGCGTTCGAGGCGCGCCTCGGCCTGGCGCGGATCGGGCGGGCGACCGTCGGCGTGGGGAAAGCCCGGGCCCGCGTCGTAGCGCAGCATGTCGGCCACGATCACACCGTCGGCGTCGTAGGCGTTCAGCGGGTGGAACACGCAGCAGGCCTCGCCGGCGAACCAGCGCAGATCGGCCGCCGAGCCCTCGCGCGGCATCACGCCGAGCAGGCTCGGGCGGTCCTGCTCCCACGCCAGCAGCGGCCCACCGCGGCGCGCGCGCTGCGGCTCGATGGTCAAGGGAAAGATCGGAAACACGAGATAGCGCTCGGTGACGATGAAGTCGTGCACCATCGCGCAATAGGGCGCGTCGAACTCGACCGTGCGGGTCAGCACGCCGGCGGCATCGATATGGTGATAAGCCATGCGCGGCGACCCCCAGCCGTCGACGCAGTAGCCGAAGGCGTGCAGCGCGCCTGTCTGGGCATCCACCTTGGGGTGCGCCGTCATCGGTCCACGCAGGCGCCCCTCGAAGTCGCAGGGGCCGCGCGAGGCGAGCGTGTTCGCGTCGAGTTCGAAGGGCGGATTGAATTCTTCCAGGGCGAGCAGGCGCCCGCCGTGGAACAGCACGTTGGTGTTCGCGACGTTGTAGCGCACCCCGCGTACCTCGGGCTCGCTGGTCGCGGGATTGCCGAAGGTGCCGAACAGCGCGCGGCCGGCGGCCACCTCGCGGTTCAGCTTGTCGGTGCGCACCCAGCGGTTGCGATAGGACACGCGGCCGTCGTGCAGACGAAAGGCGTGCACCATGCCGTCGCCGGAGAACATGTGGTAGTCGTCGCGCGGCGGGTAGTAGGGATTGGGTCCGTTGCGCAGCAGCGTGCCGTCCAGTTCGCGCGGCAGCTCACCCTCGATGACGAGATCCGGCGCGTCGCACTCGAGCCGCAGCGGCGCGAAGTTGCCGCGCAGGAAGCGGTTGTCGGGATAGGCATGGGTCATGAGCGCTCTCCTTTGGCGCCGCGCGCGATCATTCGCCCTGGCCGTTCGCCGGCGGGGGCGACGGCGGCGGCGGCGCGTCGTCCCACTCGAGGCGCTCGTTGAACACGAAATGCTGGCGCGCGCCGGGCGCCAGCGCCAGCCACTGGCCGTCCTGCTCAACCCACTGCGTGACCTCGGGCTGCGCGTAGCGCTGCGGCCCGGACTGTAGCTCGGGGCCGGCGAGTTCCGGCCCCAGCAGGCGCGCGGCGACCGCCGGTTCGAGCGACTCGGAGAAGTTCAGCGTCACACTCACCACCGCGCCGTCACCACCGACGCTGCGGCCTTCGATGCCGAGCAGCTCCCAACCCTCGGCGTCGAGCTCCATCTGCCGCACGTAGGCCTCGAACGGCACGATGCGCGCGAAGCCCGGCCCGCGCAGCGCGTAGGTGGTCTCCCAGTCGCCGGCCTTCTCGGCCTCGTAGTAGGTGAGCATGGCCTGCACCAGGGCCGGGTTGCCGAGCTCGTCCAGCCCGCTCACCGCGAGGGTGTCACCCGCCTGGCCGGCGCGTGCGCCGAGCAGGCACAGCAGACCCAGCATCACCCCGAGCCCTCGCCGCCGCACGACGCGTCGCGTCGCTTCCATCCCCATGTTCCTCGCGTCCTCGCTGTAGCGCGGGCGCATGGTAACAGATGGGACAGACCACGTTTTTCGCTACGCGAAAAACGTGGTCTGTCCCCGATTCAAGCGACGCGCGACGCCTCCAGCGCCTCTGCGAGGCGGGCGAGCACGCGCTCGAAGTCCACCGGCTTGATGAACACCTGGCGAATGCCGATGCTCTGCGCCAGCAGTGCGTCGAGGCGATCGCTGTAGCCGGTGCAGATGAACACCGGCAGCTCGGGCCGCCGGCCGAGCACCGCGCGCGCGAGGCCCTCGCCGGACAGCAGCGGCATGGTCATGTCGAGGATCATCGCGTCCACCGCCTCGGGCGCGGCCTCGAAGGCGGCCAGCGCCGCAGCGCCGTCGGCGTGACAGCTGACGCGATAGCCGGCGCCTTCCAGCACTTCCTGCCACAGGCGTGTCAGCGACGCTTCGTCGTCCACCACCATCACGTGGCCACCCGTCACCGTCGCGCGCTCCGTCGCGCGCTCGGCGCCCGCCGCGGCCGTGGCCGTCGCGCCCGCGGCCGGGAACAGCAGGCCGAAGCGCGTGCCCGTCGCGGCCGAGGACTCGAGCAGGATGTGGCCGCCGGCGCGGTGCACGATGCCGTGCACCATGGCGAGCCCCAGGCCCGTGCCCTCGTCCACCGGCTTGGTGGTGTAGAAGGGCAGGAACAGATCGGCCGCCGCGGCGTCGCCTATGCCGGGGCCGTCGTCCTGTACGCCGAGTTCGACGAACTCGCCGACGATGTCGCCGCCGCAGGCGGCGCAGACCGTGTCGGTGTGGCACACGCGGTGCAGCTCGAACTCCAGGCGCCCCTCGCCGCGCATCGCGTCGCGCGCGTTGATCGCGAGATTCATCACCATCTGGTGGAACTCCACTGCATCCACCGGAATGGACGGCAGACCGACGTCGCTCTGGCTGCGCACACTCATGCTGGTAGGCAGCACCGCGCGCAGCAGCTGCAGCACGTCCTTCAGCGCGCCGACCGGCTCGAGCGGCTCGGCCACCTCGCTGGGCGCCCCGCCGCGGCTGAATCTCAGCATCTTCGCAACTAGGTCGCGCGCGCGTTCGGCGCCACGCTGCACCTCGCCCAGGTACTGTGCGAGCTTGCCCTCGGGTTCGTGCACCTCGCGAGCCAGGGCCAGGGTGACGAAGCCCAGCACGCTGCCAAGGATGTTGTTGAAGTCGTGGGCGATGCCGCCGGTCAGCTGGCCAATGGCCTCCATGCGCTGCGCCTGCACGAGCTGCGCGCGCAGCCGGTCGCGCTCGCGCTCGGCCTGCACCTGCTCGGTGATGTCGATCACCACGCCACTCCAGCGCCGACGCCCGTCTTCATCACCGGTATGACGAGCGATTGCGCGGACGTGTCGAATCTCGCCGCGCACCTGGAAACGCAGGTCCGAAAGCACCGGCCCCGGGCCGTGACGATAGACCTCGCGCAGGCGGGCGACCTCGGCACGGTCCTCGGGCAGTACAGCCTGAAGGGGCAGGTCCACATCGGCAATGATGGCGTCGCGGTCGTAGCCGAGCATCGCGCAGAAAGGCGCGCTCATGTAGTCGAAACGCTGCGTTCCGTCGGGACCAATGCTCACCTGGTAGAGGCCCACCGGCACCTCGGTGGTGAGCGCCTGCAGACGCTGTTCCGAAGCGCTCAGCGCGGCCACGGCCGCCTCGCGGGCCTGTTCGCGCGCCTGGTTGTCGAGCGCAAAGGACATGTCCAGGCCCATTTCTTCCAGCGTCGGCCACGTGCTCGACTCGACGTCCGCCGCATCGCGCGAATAGAGGTTCAGCGTGCCCAACACCTCACCCTGGCAGGCAAAGGGGATCGCGGCCACCTCCAAGCCGGCGACACGCGCGGTGGCGATCCAGGGCGGGTCGTCCGGCTGGGCTTCGCCGCGCGTGGTGCGCAGCGCCCTGTCGGTCGGCACAACGCGTCCCGGCCAACGCTCGCGCAGCAGCGTCACGCCTTCACCCAGGCCCTCAACGCCCGCGCCGGCGACCGCCACCAGCCGCGTCTCGTTCGCACCCGCATCCCAGCGCGCAACCCAGGCAAACACGTAGTTGCCATGCTCCACCGCGACTTCGCACAGCCGACGATAGAGCGCGGCTTCGTCCGGGCAGCGCACGATGGCCTGGTTGGTCTGCGACAGCATGGCGTAGTGCCGTGAGAGCCGCGAGATGGTGCGATCGTCGACGTTGGCGCGGCGCACCGTCAGCCATGCGAGCAGGGTCACCGCGCCAGTAAAGGTCACGCACATGAGCGCGAGCCCGACCTCTGTGTCATAGAGATCGAGTCGCTGGCCCAGCAGGCGCAGCAATGCAACCAGGGGCACGGTGGCGATCACCAGCACCAGGGTCCGCCGCGCCGCCGAGGACGCTGGGCTCTGCAGCGACAGTTCGCCCACCCAGCCGCGATTGCCGGTAACCATCAGCAGGCCCACAGCAAGCGCGATCAGCGCGAGCGCTGTGTGCAGCGCGATGGAGGGATAGGCGGGCAGGTGGTAGAGCACCGGCGCGTTGAACAGGTAGCCGTAGAGCACCACCAGCATGCTGAGGACCAGCACCGCCGCGAGCCGCTGCGGCCAGGGCCCGAGCCGCGTGCGCGGCCAGCCCAAGAGCGCCGTCGCCAACGCGGCCAGCGCCACCGCCGCGGCGCTGATCGGCGACATGCCGCTTGGCTGGCGCAGCGGGCCGATGGCGAGCAGGCTGCCCAACCCGAGCGGACGGGCAGCGACGAATTCGACGAGGGTGAGCAGGGCCAGCACACCGGCGGGCAGCGCGAATACCAGGACCGCAAGGCTGGGCTCTTCATGCGCGCATCCACAACCTTCGACCCATTGCGCGGTCCAGAGCGCCGCGCCGAGCAGCAACACCGCGAGCGCAGTGTTGGCCTGCATCACCGCGCCGCGCGGGATCAGCGTGGTGAGCAATTGGATGCCGCTCAGCCAGCCGAACAGCGCCAGCGCGGCAATCACCAAGCCTGACATCGCGCCGACTCGCGCGAGCAACAGCTGCGTTTCACGCAGGCGCGAGGGCGGGAAGGGCGGGAAGGGCGGCCAGGCTTCCATGACCACAGCACTATGTCGTAGCCGCCGCGGCGGCGGCAAGCACGGCGCGCGCGGGCGCCGGGTGGGCTTGATCCAGATCAGGCCCGCACGGTCAGGCGGCGCGCAGCGCCGCCGCCAGCTCGTAGGAACGCAGTCGCGCGGCGTGGGAATAGAACTGGCCGGTCAGCATCAGCTCGTCGGCGCCGGTCTGCTCGATGAAGTGCTGCAGCTTGGCGCGCGCCGTGACCGGCGAGCCGACGATGGCGTAGCGCAGTGCGTGATCGACACGGTGCTTCTCGAACGGCGCCCAGTAGCCGTCCATGCTGTCCAGCGGTGGCTGCACCTTGCCCGGCTCGCCACGGAACAGGTTGGTGAACTGCTGCTGGGCGGAGGTGAAGAGTCGCGCGGCCTCTTCGTCGGTGTCCGCGATCACGCAGTTCACGCCGAGCAGCACGTAGGGCCTGGCGAGCCGCGGCGAGGGCTGGAAGTAGCGACGATAGATGTCGATCGCCTCGAACAGCATGTCTGGCGCGAAGTGCGAGGCGAAGGCATAGGGCAGACCGAGCGTCGCGGCGAGCTGCGCGCCGAAGGTGCTCGAGCCCAGGATCCACACCGGCACGTGCAGGCCGCAGCCCGGTACCGCCTGCACCTGCTGGCGCGGCTGGGCCGGCTCGAACAGGCCGAGCAGTTCGGCGACGTCCTGCGGAAAGCGCTCGGCAGCGTTCATGAAATCACGCCGCAGGGCGCGCGCGGTCACGCCGTCCGAGCCCGGCGCGCGGCCGACCGCGAGATCGATGCGCCCCGGATGCAGCGACTCCAGCGTGCCGAACTGCTCCGCGATGGCGAGCGGCGAATGGTTGGGCAGCATGATGCCGCCGGCGCCGATCCGCAGCGTGCGCGTGCCGGCGGCGACATGGCCGATCACCACCGCCGTCGCCGCGCTCGCGATGCCGGCCATGTTGTGGTGCTCGGCGAGCCAGAAGCGCCGGTAGCCCCAGTCTTCGGCGTGGCGCGCGAGATCCACGCTGTTCCTGAAGGCGTCGGCCGGGGTCGCGTCCTGCGCCACCGGGCAGAGGTCGAGGATGGAAAAAGGAATCATGCGTACTCCGGGCGCGGCTTGACGAAGCACGCCGCGGTAAAGCCTACCGCGGCGCCGAACATCACGTAGTAGGCGGCCGCGAAGGAATCACCGGTGACGTGGATGAGCCAGGTGACGATGAACTGCGCGAAGCCGCCGAACATCATCACCGCCAGATTGTAGGCCAGCGACAGGCCGGTGGAGCGCACCCCCGGCGGAAACTGCTCGGCGACCGCGGTGGCGACACAGCCGAAGTAGATGGCGAACACGGCGCACACCGTCACCTGGAGCAGCATGAGGTTGGCGAAAGTCGGCGCCGCGTGCACGCGCTGGAAGAGCGGCAGCAGCACGACCAGCAGGCCGGCGGCGCCGGTCATCAGCACCGGCCGCAGGCCGACGCGGTCAGCGAGCAGGCCGACCAGCGGCGTCAGCACCACCATCGTGATCAGCGCCGTGACCTGCACCTCGAACGCGTCGCTGGACGAAAAGTGCAACTCGCGCTGGGCGAAGGTCGGCATGTAGATGAGGATCACGTAGTAGGTGATGGTGCCGCAGATCACGAGCCCGAAGGTCACCAGCACGGCGCGCAGGTTGTCGCGGAGCATCGCGATGAGC
The DNA here is from genome assembly GCA_019747795.1 of Gammaproteobacteria bacterium. Classification (GTDB taxonomy): domain Bacteria; phylum Pseudomonadota; class Gammaproteobacteria; genus JADJYF01. The sequence continues at coordinate 19,427 of JAIEQK010000229.1, forward strand.
GGCACGCGCGGCGCCTTGGCGCGCTGATGATCGAGAAACGCGTCGCTCTCCTCGAGATGGCGCGCGATGTAGACGCCGACCGGCGCGATCAGAAGTCCCACCGCGAACGGCAGCCGCCAGCCCCAGGCGTCCACTTGTTCGGGCGTCAACGACACGCTGAGCAACATGCCGGCGCTGGCCCCGCCCAGCGCCGCGAGCGCCTGGCCGATCTGCTGCATGGAGCCGTACAGCGCGCGGCGGTTGGGCGGCGCGACCTCGACCAGGAAGGATGTCGCGATGGCGTACTGCCCGCCGGTCGCGAAGCCCTGCAGCAGGCGCGCGAAGACGATCAGGAGCGGCGCGGCGAAGCCGATGGTGGCGTGCGTCGGCGCGCAGGCGATGATCACCAGCGACGCGCTCATCAACGCGATGATCAGCTGCATGGCCTGCTTGCGCCCGTGCTGGTCTGCGTAGATGCCCATCACCAGGCCGCCTATCGGCCGCATCACGAAGCCGACGCCAAAGGTCGCGGTGGTGGCGAGCAGCGCGATGTAGGGGTCGCCGGCGGGAAAGAACAGGCGCGAGACTATGACGCTCAGCAGTCCGAAGACGACGAAGTCGTACCACTCGAGCGCGTTGCCGAGCACGGCCGCGGCCACCTGCTTTTCACGGGAAGCGGGCATGGGGATCCAGGAAATGTGGGGTGGCGGCGAGGGTACTCGATGGCCTGGGCGGCCTCAACCGCGAAGGCTCTTCAGTCCTCGCGAGCGTTCGCGACACCGTCACCCTCGCGAAAGCGAGGGTCGATGGGCGCTCGGCGAAGCCCTTCGGTGCCTGCTTTCGTGGGCATGACGGTACACATCGGGTTCTCATTTCTCCGTCACCCCTGCGCAAGCAGGGGTCCATGGGCGGTCGGCGAGGCCCATGGATGCCTGCTTTCGCAGGCATGACGGTTCTGATGGGTGCGAGGAGGATCGAAAGACCTGCGCTTTCACCTCCGCACCCTCACCCTCGCGAAAGCGAGGGTCCGTGGGCGGTCGGCGAGGCCCATGGATGCCTGCTTTCGCAGGCATGACGGTACACATCGGGTTCTCAATTCTCCGTCACCCCTGCGCAAGCAGGGGTCCATGGGCGGTCGGCGAAGCCCATGGATGCCTGCTTTCGCAGGCATGACGGATCTGATGGGTTCGACGAGGAGCGAAAGACCTGCGCTTCCCCCCCACCACACCGTCACCCTCGCGAAAGCGAGGGTCCACGGGTGGTCGACGAAGCCCATGGATGCCTGCTTTCGCAGGCATGACGGATCTGATGGGTTCGAGGGGGGCCGAACGATCTGCGCCTTCACCACCACACCGTCACCCTCGCGAACGCGAGGGTCCATGGGCGGTAGGCAAAGCCCATGGATGCCTGCTTTCGCAGGCATGACGGATCTGTTGGGTTCGAGGGGGGCCGAACGATCTGCGCCTTCACCACCACACCGTCACCCTCGCGAAAACGAGGGTCCGTGGGCGGTCGGCGAGGCCCATGGATGCCTGCTTTCGCAGGCATGACGGATCTGATGGGTTCGAGGAGGATCGAAAGACCTGCGCTTTCACCACCACACCGTCACCCCTGCGAAAGCAGGGGTCCATCGGCGATCGGCGAAGCCCATGGATGCCTGCTTGCGCAGGCATGGCGGGTCTGACGGGCTCGCCAGCTCGTTGCCAGCGGTTGACGCGTCGAAGCGCGCCGCGACATAGTCGGTCGGACACGGCCACAACGCGAGGATGCCGCCATGAGTTCTGCCGCGCCCCATTATCTCGATCTGACCGCGCTGTCCGCCCTGCTCCGCCAGCGCGAGCTGTCGCCCGTGGCCGTGACCGAGGCGCAGCTCGCGCGCATCGCCGCGCTGGACGGGAATCTCAAGAGCTACGCCGCGGTGATGGCGGATACCGCGCTGGCCGAGGCGCGCGCGGCCGAGCAGGAGATCGCCGCCGGCCGCTGGCGCGGGCCGCTGCACGGTGTGCCGCTGGCGGTGAAGGACCTGTGCGACGCGACCGGCGTGCGCACGGTGGCCGGCATGCCGCGGGTCCGCGGCGCGGTGCCGCCGGCGAGCGCCGATTCCACCGTCGTCGCGCGGCTGCGCGCCGCGGGCGCGGTGATCCTCGGCAAGCTGCAGCTCACCGAGGGCGCGGTCGCCCATCACCATCCGGACATACCGCCACCGGTGAACCCGCACCACGCGGGCTACTGGAGTGGCGCGTCGTCGAGCGGCACCGGCGTCGCGGTCGCCGCGGGCCTGTGCTATGGCGGCCTGGGCTCGGACACCGGCGGCTCGATCCGCCTGCCCTCCTTCGCCAACGGCGTCACCGGCCTCAAGCCGAGCTGGGGCCGGGTGAGCCGCGCCGGCGTGTTCGCTCTAGCCTGGTCGTTCGATCACGTCGGCCCGATGGCCCGCAGCGCCGCCGACTGCGGCGCGATTCTGAACGCCATCGCCGGCGCCGACCCGGCCGATCCGACCGCGTTGCAGGCGCCGGTGCCGGATCACTTGTACAAGCTGGACGGCGATCTGCGCGGCCTGCGCGTCGGACTCGACACCGCGTGGGCGTCGTACGGCATCGACGCGCCGACCCAGCAGGCGCTCGAGGCCTGCCTCGCGGTGCTGAAGGACGCCGGCGCGACCGTGGTGCCGGTGAAGATGCCCGACACCCAGGCGGCGCTCGCAGCCTGGACGCCGATGTGCTGCGCCGAGGTCGCGGCGACCCATGCCGAGAATTACCCGTCGCGCGCGGCGGAGTACGGCCCGGGCCTGAAGGGCCTCATCGAGGCGGGCGGCGCCACCTCCGGACTCGACTACGCCCGCGCCCACGATGTGCGTCAGCAGTTCCGCGGCCAGATGGCCGCCCTGTTCCGTGGCGTCGACGTCCTGCTCGCACCGGCCTTCCTCGGCCAGAACATGACGCTGGAACGCTTCGCGAGCTTCGGCTCCCAGGTCGACGACTGGGACAACCTGCTGCGCTACACCGCGCCCTTCGACGTGTCCGGCTCGCCGACCCTGTCGTTGCCGGCCGGCTTCAACGCCGATGGCGCGCCTTTCGGCTTCCAGCTGGTCGCCGATGTGCTGAACGAGCCTCTGCTGGTGCGCGCCGGCGACGCCTGGCAGCGCGCCACGGACCATCACCAGCGCCGCCCCAAGCTCGCGCCCTAACGCGCGATCGGGCGCGGCCGCGTGCCGCGCCCGCGATCCCGCGCACCCCTTCATTCGTCAGTCATGGAAGCACAGGACATGGATCAGCTGCAGAGCTACCGCGAACTCGCCACCCACTACCTCGCCGAGGGCGCCGTCAAGGTCGGCGCGGCACTGCTCTTCTGGATCGTGGGCCGCTGGCTCATCGGCCTCATCGGCCGCCTGCTGCAGGAGATGATGCAGCGGCAGAAGGTCGACCCGACCTTGATGCGCTACCTCGGCAACATCCTCTCGGTCACGCTCAACATCGCGCTGGTGGTGGCCATCCTCGGCTACTGCGGCATCGAGACCACGAGCTTCGCCGCGCTGGTCGCCGGCGTCGGCATCGCGATCGGCGCGGCCTGGGGCGGCCTCTTGTCCAACCTCGCGGCCGGCGCCTTCCTGATCGTGCTGAAGCCGTTCAAGGTCGGCGACTTCATCAGCGCCGCCGGCGTCACCGGCACGGTCAAGGAAGTGGGACTGTTCGCCACCGCCATCGACACGCCGGACAACGTGCTGACCATCATCGGCAACGGCAAGATCTTCGCCGACAACATCCAGAACTACAGCGCCAATCCCCATCGCCGCGTGGAGCTGAAATGCCAGCTCGCGGGCAGCGCCGATCACGTCGCGGCGATGGAACTGCTGCGCGCGCGCATGGCCGCGATCCCGAACGTCATGAAGTCACCGGCGCCGGAAGTCGAGATCCTCGACTTCAACCTGGTCGGCCCGGTGCTGGCCGTGCGGCCCTTCTGCCACAACGATCACTACTGGCAGGTGTACTTCGACGGCAACCGCGCGATCCGCGAGTCGCTCGGCGAAGCCGGCTTCCCGGCGCCGATGCCGGCGCAGCTGGTGTTGACGCGGGCGGGGTGAATCGAACGGAAAGGCGTCCGCCGAAAAATTGTAGGGCCGATTTCAATCGGCCACGCACTGCGCACCGCTGGGCGCCGTGCCTGGCGGGTTGAAACCCGCCCTACAAGAATCTTCGCATCGTGCGGTGGGGGATGCCGGCGTCGTCGAACACCGGGCCCTCGGCGACGAAGCCGGCGCGGGCATAGAACTCGAGGGCGTGGACCTGGGCGTGCAGGTGTACCTCCGGCGCGCCGGCGGCGCGCGCGTGGACCACGGCGGCGTCGAGCAGGCGCCGGCCGATGCCTCGGCCGCGATGCTCCCGCAGCACCGCCATGCGGCCGATGTGATCACCGGCGCGCAGCCGCACGGTGCCAATCGCTTCGTCGCCGAGCCAGGCGAGCCAGTGCAGGGCTTTCTCGTCCTCACCGTCCCACTCGAGTTCTTCCGGCACCGCCTGCTCTTCGATGAACACGCCACGGCGGATGCGCTCGATGTGCGCACGCTCGCCCGCCCACGTCGCGGGCGCGACGCGGACGTCGACCTCAGCCATCACGCGCCTCCCAGGTGAGCGCCTGCTGCGCGAGAAGCGCGGTGACGAGCGTCAGCGCGGCCGGCGCGCGCAGCGCCTGCGCATCGAGGCGCGCGGCGGTGTCGGCGCAGAGTCGCAGCGCGAGCCTGGCCGCCGCGCCGCGGCAGAGGTGGGCCTCGCCATCGACGTAGAGTGTGAGACTTGGGCCGCGGGCCGCGCGCAGGTACAGGAAGCGGCTCGCGGGATGGCGCGCCAGTCGCTCGCCCCGCGCGAGACGCGCGCGCACCGCGGTGACGCTCTCCGACGGCTCGTCGGCCTCGGCCCGCGGATACTTGGGCTCGCTCACCAGGCGCGCGAACCAGTCATCGAAACCGGCATCGTCGTCCAATGCGGCGCGCATCAGTGCGCGCACCCGCGCGAGCGTCGCGGCATCGAGTTCGGCGGGATCGGCGCGCGCGTCGAGCAGCGCGTCGGTGTAGCGCAGGTCCTCGCTGTCCTGCTGCAGCAGGTGATCGGCCCAGTGGCCGACGAGTTCCGCGCGGCTCGGCGCGCGCAGGCCGACCGAGTAGGTCATGCAGTCGTCGTCCAGCGCCACGCCATCGTGCGCGAAGCGCGCCGGCAGGTAGAGCACGTCCCCCGGCTCGAGGATCCACTCGTGGCGCGCCTCGAAGCGCGCGAGCAGGCGCAGGTCGGGATGGTCGCGCAGTGGCGTGCGCGCATCGCAGCGCCCGCCGACCCGCCAGCGTCGCCGGCCGCGGCCCTGCACCAGGAACACGTCGTACTGATCGTAGTGCGGACCGACGCCGCCGTTGGCGACGGCATGACTCACCATCACGTCGTCGACGCGCCAGTCGGGCAGGAAGCGAAACGCGTCGCGCAGCGCGCGCACCGCCGGCACGTGCTGATCGACCGCCTGCACCAGCAAGGTCCAGCCGTGGGGCGGCAGCTTGCGCAGCTGCGCGGCGCTGAAGGGTCCGTGGGCGAGCCGCCAGTCGCGGCCCGCGCGCCACACCACGCGCGACTCGACGTCTGCATCGCGCGTGAGGCGCGCGAGTTCGGCCGGCGCGAGCGGCCCTTGCCAGTCGGGGAACGCGCGCTCGATGAGCCGTGGTCGCCGCTGCCAATCGCGCGCGAGAAAGCGCTCTGCATCGAACGCCGCATGCCAGCGCGGCGGCGTATCGGCCATGGCCGCGCTCAACCGCCGGCGGCGAACAGCTGCTTGGCGGTGACGTAGTCCGCCTTGCCGTTCGGCGCGCGCGGCGTGCGCGGCACCAGCACCAGGCGGCGCGGCAGCTTGTAGCCCGCGAGCCGGCCATGGGCATCGGCGAGGATGTCCTCGGCGCTGGCGGTCGCACCCGGCTTGAGCGACGCGACGCCGACCACGCGCTGGCCGAAGCGCTCGTCGGCCTCGCCGAAGACCAGCGCGTCTTCCACCGCCGGATGCTGCTTCAAGGCCTCCTCCACTTCCTCGGGAAAGACCTTCTCGCCGCCGGTGTTGATACAGTTCGAGCCGCGCCCGAGCAGGGTCAGGGTGCCGTCGGCCTCGACGGTCGCCATGTCGCCGGGAAAGGAATAGCGCTGGCCGTTGACCGTGCGGAAGGTGCGCGCCGACTTCTCCGGGTCCTTGTGATAGTAGAGCGGCACCAGGCCGCCGTTCGCGACCAGGCCCACCTCGCCCGAACCCGGCTGGACTTCGCGATCGTCGCTCGTGAACACGCGGCTGGTCGGGCGCAGCATGAACTTGGCGGTCTCGGCCGGCGGCGTGTCGCGCGTCATGAGGGACTGCCCCATGCCGCCCTCGGTGGAGCCGAGCAAGTCGGCCAGCGCAACCTGCGGCAGCAGCTCCAGCAGCCCGCGCTTCACTTCCAATGACCACATCGCGCCCGACGAGATGATGACGCGCAGGCTGTCCAAGTCCCAACGCGTGGGCGCGGCCTGCAGCTCACGCAGCATCGGGCGCGCGAAGGCATCGCCGACGATGATCAGCTGCTGCACGCGCTCGCGCGCCACCGTGTCCCACAACTCGATCGGGTCGAGCCCGCGGCTCTCCAGCATCACCGTCGCGCCGCCCATCAGGTGCGGCGCCATCATGCCGAGCCAGCAACCCGTGCCGTGCATGAGCGGCGGCGAGGACATGGCGACCAGCGGCGTGCCGCTCGCCGCGCGCGCGCGCACCGAGTCCAGCACCTCCTCGGCCGTATTCCACGGCGCCCCGCCCAGCATGGTGGGATAGGAGGCCAGGAAGAAGCGCGTGAACTCGGCCATCGAGTAGGTCACGCCCTTGGGCATGCCGGTGGTGCCGCCGGTGTAGAGCATGTAGAGCTCGTCGCCCTCAGGCTTGATGCGCGGCGCCGGCGCGAACTGCGCCTGCACCTCGTCGTAGGACAGCGCGCCCGGCACGCTCACGCGACCGTGGGCGATGGGGCCGTCGTCGACTTCGATCCAGCGCCTGACGCGCGTCGCCTTGTCCTGCACGCGCGCCACGCGGTCCGCCAGTGAGCTGTGATAGACCAGTACTTCGATGTCGGCATTGTCGAGCAGGTAGGCGAGCTCCTGGTCGAGATAGCGGTAGTTGATATTGATCGGCACGCCGCGCATCTTCATCGCGGCGAAATTGGTCTCGCAGTACTCGGGCGCGTTGTAGAGGTACATGCCGACCCGCGCATGGGGCGCCAGGCCCGCATCGAGCAGACAGGCGGCGAGCCGCGCGGCGCGTTGCTCGTACTCGCCCCAGGAGAGGCGGCGCGCGCCCTGCACCACCGCCGGCGCGTCCGGCACGGTGTCGGCCACGGCCTCCCAGATTGACCCGTAATGCATGTCGACCATGATGCTGTGCGCCTCCCCGTGGCTCGCGTCGTGACAGGCCGCATTCTGGGCGAAGCGGCCGGTAAGCGCGAGGGTGGGCGCGAAGTCAGACCTGAACCACGGTCACCACGTCCAAGGTAGCGATCTGCGCAAGGCCGTTGGTCCAGGCCTGGAACTGCAAGCCGGGCGACTGCGCCTCCAGGTCTAGTGCGAGTTGGGTGTCTTCCACCCAAGTACCGACCAACTGCAGCGTGTCACCCGCTTCGCCGAGCACGCGCACGAGGTCGGAGGTCGAGGACAGGTCGAGCACGTCGGCGGCGGCCACGCGCAGGGTATAGGTCTGCGCGCGCTGCGCGGCGTCATTGCCGCCGGCCGCGTCGAACAGGATGTCCTCGACGTCCGTGATCTGCGGCCCACCCGCGGCGGTCAGATCGAGCAGCGTGGTGGCAGTTGCACCCTTCACGAACAGACCGTCGACGTCCGCGCCGCCGTCCAGCAGCGTGGCCGCCGCGTGATAGTTCAGCAGATCGCTGCCCCCCTCGCCGAACAGCGAATCCGCGCCGCCGCCACCGCGCAGTTCGTCGTTGCCGGCACCGCCGCGCAGCTCGTTGGCACCAGTGTTGCCGACCAGGAGGTTGTTGCCGCCGTTGCCGGTGCCGTTCACGGCATCGCCGAACAGGAACAGTTCTTCCTGGTTCGCGCCTAACGTGTAATCGATGAAGCTGTTGACGAGATCTCGGCCCGCGTCCGGCACCGTGCGATCGATGTCGCCGTCGTTGTCGACGAAATACTTGTCGTTTCCGCCCTCGCCGCGAAGATCGTCGTCGCCCGCGCCGCCATTCAGAGTATCGCCGCCATCGCCACCGTACAGCTCGTCGCCATGCTGCGGGCTGCCGCCGAGGAAGTTCGCGCCGGCGTTGCCCGTGATGCGCACGAAAACCAACGCGGCGCGGTCCTGGCTGATGAAGAGGTTCTCCTGGTGCGGGCCGAGTTCTTAGTCGAAGTTTACTTCGATCGAATCATCGAGGCCCTCGTCGGCCTCGCTCTTGTCGATCTCGCTGGCGTCGTCGATGAAGTAAGTGTCGTTGCCGGCGCCGCCATGCAGTTGATCGATGCCAGCGCCGCCGCGCAACTCGTCGTTACCCGCGTCGCCGAACAGGATGTCATCGCCTGCGCCTCCGGCCAGGGAATCGTTACCCTCCTTGCCGCGCAGCACGTTCGCACCGTCATTGCCGACGATGAAGTTGTCGCCGTCATTGCCGGTGGCCGACAGCGCGCGGCTGCCGAGCAACACCAGTTCCTCCTGCTGCGCGCCGAGCGTGTAGCTGACCGTGCTCTTGACCTGGTCGCGGCCCGGATCGGCGCGTCCGAGTTCGATCTCGAGCGCATTGTCGATGAGGTATAGGTCGTTGCCCGCACCGCCGCGCAGGATGTCGCGGCCCTTGCCTCCGTCCAAGGTATCGCGCCCGATGCCGCCATCAAGCGAGTCGTTGCCGTCGCCGCCTTCGAGGTAATCATCGCCATTGCCGCCGGACACCCGGTCCGCACCCGCCCGCCCTGTCAGAAAGTCGTTACCCGCCAGGCCGGAGAGGATGTTTGCGCCGACGTTGCCTTCGATATAGTTATTACCTGCATTGCCAGTGCCGTTGAGCTTGGCCTTGCCAACCAGTACCAGCTGTTCCTGCTGCGCCCCCAACGTATAGGTGATTTGGGCGAATACCGTGTCGAGTCCTGGGTCGGCCAGCGTCAGGGTGATGTCCTTGACGTGATCGACTCCGTAGCTGTCATTGCCCTTGCCGCCGCGCAGATCGTCGTCGCCTGCGCCGCCATCCAACTGATCGTTTCCGTCGCCCCCTTCGAGCCGGTCTACGCCATTGCCACCAATCAACAGATCCGCGCCACCCAATCCGCGCAGCAGGTCATTGCCGTCCAGACCGGCGAGCTGATCCTTGCCGTTGGTCCCGGTCAGGGTGTCGTTCTTGGCCGTGCCTTGCTTGGTCGCCATCGCTCGCGCTCGCTCATCATCGGGCGCTCTGGGGTGAGCGCGGAGCGGTCCTTATACCTGCGTCCCGGCGGCCCTGCCATGCCACGCCGCCCGATTCGACGAATATGTCAATTGTTCACCGGCGCGCGGCGCGACGCGGGAACCCATGCCCCGCGCGGCTGCAACAAGTCATTGGCCCTGGGTATCATTGGGCTCCCGCTCCTGCCGCTGGACGCTCGCCCATGGAACAGCCCGTCATCACCACCGCGCCCGAGCTCGAAGCGCTGTGGCTGCCCTTCACCCACAATCGTCACTTCAAGCGCCACCCGCGCCTGGTGAGCGGCGCCGAGGGCATGTACTACACGACGCCAGACGGCCGGCGTGTGCTCGATGGCCTCTCGGGCCTGTGGTGCTGCAACGCCGGGCATCGCCATCCGCGCATCGTCGAGGCGGTGAAGGCGCAGTTGGACGAACTGGATTACGCGGTCGCCTTCCAGGTGCATCACCCGCGCGCCTTCGAACTGGCCTCGGCGCTGGCCGCCGCCGCGCCCGCCGATCTGAACCACGTGTTCTTCACCAACTCGGGCTCGGAGGCGGTGGACACCGCGCTCAAGGTGGCGCTCGCCTACCACCAGGCGCGCGGCGAAGGTCAGCGCTTCCGCTTCATCGGCCGCGCGCGTGGCTATCACGGCGTCGGCTTCGGCGGGCTGTCGGTCGGCGGCATGGTGGCGAACCGCAAGGCCTTCGCGGCCGCCCTGCTGCCCGGGGTCGATCACCTGCCGCACACGCACAATCTCGAGCACATGGCCTTCAGCCGAGGCCAGCCCGAGTGGGGCGCGCATCTCGCCGACGAACTCGAGAACATCATCGCCCTGCACGACGCCTCGACCATCGCGGCCGTGATCGTCGAGCCGATGCAGGGTTCGGCCGGCGTGATCGTGCCGCCGCGCGGCTATCTCGAGCGCCTGCGCGCGCTGTGCGACAAGCACGGCATCCTCCTCATCTTCGACGAGGTGATCACCGCCTTCGGTCGCCTCGGCACGAGCTTCGCCGCCGAGCGCTTCGGCGTCATGCCCGACCTGCTGACCTTCGCCAAGGGCGTCAACAGCGGCATGGTGCCGCTCGGCGGCGTGATCGTGAAACAGGGCATCTACGACGCCTTCATGCGCGGCCCCGAGCACCTGGTGGAGTTCTTCCACGGCTACACCTACTCCGGCCACCCGCTCGCCTGCGCGGCGGGCCTGGCCGCGCTCGAGGTGTATCGCGAGGAAGGCCTGTTCGAGCGCGCGCGACGGCTCGAGAGCGTGCTGGAAGACGCGGTGCACGCGCTGCGCGGCGAGCCGAACGTGATCGACATCCGCAACTTCGGCCTGGCCGCCGCGGTGGAACTGGCGCCGCGCGCCGGGCAGCCCTCGCTGCGCGCCATGCAGGTCTTCGACCGCTGCTTCCAGGACGGCGTGATGCTGCGCTACACCGGCGACATCCTGGCGCTCGGCCCCGCGCCCATCGCGAGCGAGGACGAGGTCGGCATGCTGGTCGACACCCTGCGCCGCGCGATCCGCGCCGCCGCCTGAGCTTGCTAGACTGGACTTCTCGCAGGTGCTCGTCGCGAGGGCGACGAGATGCCGTCGTAGTGGGCCGCACGGAGCAGAACTCGGCGAAGGCATACTCGGCAGTATGTCGAGACGAGTTTTGCGAGTACGGCCCACTACCACGCGCAGATCGGCGGCCGCAGCAAAGGACCTGTGAGAAGTCCAGGCTAGACTCGAACAACGACGAGGAGTCCGACATGAGCCAGCGCCTGCGTGGCAAACGCGTGGTGGTCACCCAGTGCAGCGCCTTCATGGGCCCGCCCACGGTGGCGGTATTCCGCGAGGAAGGCGCGGAGGTGTTCGCCGATGATCGCGACCTCGCGGTCGGCGGCGCCTGCGAGGCGCTGATCGCCGACGCCGGCGAGGTCGACGTGCTGGTCGCCAACCTCGCAGGGCCGACCTTCTCCGGCACCGCCACCACGGCGCTCGCCGACGAGCAGTTCGAACAGACCTTCGCGCTCATGGTGCGCCCGCTGCATCGCCTGGTGCGCGCGGTGCTGCCGCAGATGATCGCGCGCCGCGCCGGCAAGGTGGTGGTGTACGGCAGCGCCTCGGCGCTGAAGGGCATGAAGACGCTGGCGGCTTACTCGGCGGCGCGCGCCGCGCAGGTCGGCTACGTGCAGTCGGTCGGCGTCGAAGTGGCGCCGCACAACGTGCAGATCAACCTCATCGCGCAGAACTACATCGAGAATCCGGACTACTACCCGCCGGAGCTGACCGCGCGCGAGTCCTTCCAGACCTCGCTCAAGCGCCAGGTGCCGGCCGGTCGGCTCGGCACCGCGCGCGAGGACGCGCTGTTCGCCCTGTTCCTCGCCAGCGACGAGAGCAACTACTTCACCGGCCAGGCCATTCCCTTCTGCGGCGGGTGGGTGCAGTGAGCGGCGCGCGCGGTCATCACGACATGGGTGGCCTGCCGGCCGGCGAGGTGGTGGCCAGCGAACACGACTTCGCGCTGTGGGAGAAGCGCGTCGACGCGCTGCTGGTGCTGCTGAGCAAGAAGCAACTGATGACGGTGGACGAGCTGCGTCGCAACATCGAGAGCCTGGGCGCCGAGGCCTACGACACCATGAGCTACTACGAACGCTGGATCCACGCCATCACCCAGACCCTGCTCCAGCGCGGCGTGCTGCACGTGGACGAACTCGGTCGGCGCATGGCCGAGGTCACGGCGCGCGGTCATGAGTGACGCGGTGGCGCCGCGCTTCGCGGTCGGCGAGCCGGTGCGCGTCCGCGTCGCCCATCCGCCCGGGCACGTGCGTACGCCGTTCTACATTCGCGGCAAGCGCGGCGTCGTCGAGCGCCTGTGCGGCCAGTACGCGAACCCCGAGGAGCTGGCCTACGGCCGCGATGGTAAGCCGCGACTGCCGCTGTACCGGGTGCGGTTCCGCCAGTGCGAGGTGTGGCCCGAGTACGCCGGCGCGCCGGAGGACACCTTGGACGTGGAGATCTACCAGCATTGGCTGGAGGCGGACGATCCGTGCACGGCCGGTTGAATCCGGCCTTGTAGGGCCGAATTCATTCGGCCGACCGAGATTCCGAGCGGAGCCGTGCATGGCCGGTTGAAACCGGCCCTACAGAGAGAAGCGACATGTCAGACGATCACGATCACGATCACGACCACCCGCACGCCCCGCCGCGCCCCGACCAGGACGACACCCTCACTCATTGGCGGGCGATGGAGATCGCGGTGCGCGAGCTCCTGATCGAGAAAGGCGTGCTCACGGCCGACGAGGTGCGCCTCGCGGTCGAGGACATGGACGCGCGCACGCCCTCGGTCGGCGCGCGGGTGGTGGCGCGGGCCTGGATGGACCCGGACTTCAAGGCGCGGCTGCTGGCCGACGGCAACGCCGCGCTCACCGAGCTCGGCCTCGATCGCGGCCCCTACAAACTGGTGGTGGTGGAGAACGACGAGACCACCCACAACCTCGTGGTGTGCACGCTCTGCTCCTGCTACCCGCGCTGGCTGCTCGGGCTACCGCCCGACTGGTACAAGAGCCGCGCCTACCGCTCGCGCGCGGTGAGCGAGCCGCGCGCGGTGCTGCGCGAGTTCGGCACCGAGCTGCCGCCGGCCACCGTGGTGCGCGTCCACGATTCGACCGCCGACATGCGCTACCTGGTGCTGCCGCGTCGGCCGGCCGGCACCGAGGACTGGCCGGAGTCGCGCCTGGCTGAGCTGGTCGGCCGCGACACCATGATAGGCGTGAGCCTTCCGCGTCAGCCCTGAGTCCGCTACAGCCCTCGCTCGGCCGCGCCGCTAACCGGCGCATTGTCGAACCCAAGGGCGTTGCGTGGCGTGCTGGCCTTGCCCCATAGTCGAACCGTCATGACCTCGGCCGCCACCGAAACGCCCGCCGGGCCGCCGCCCGCGCCGCGCGTGCATCGCAACGCGCTGCCCGCCGGCACCACGCTGCTGTGGTACACCATCGAACACGTGCTCGGTCAGGGCGCCTTCGGCGTCACCTACCTCGCCCAGGACGCCAATCTCCACCGCCAGGTGGCGATCAAGGAATACCTGCCGATGCAGCTCGCGCACCGCGAGCCGGACGGCTCGGTCATGCCCTCCACCGACGACTTCGCCGAGGAATACGAGGCGGGCCTCAAGCGCTTCATCTTCGAGGCGCGCACCCTGGCGCGCTTCGAGCACCCGGGCATCGTGCGGGTACACAACATCTTCGAGGCCAACCGCACGGCCTACATGGTCATGCAGTACGAGCAGGGCGAGGGCCTCGACCGCCTGCTGAAGGCGCGCGGCACGCTCACCGAAGAAGAGGTCCTGCAGCTCCTGCACCCGCTGCTGGACGGGCTGGAGGTGATCCACGGCCAGGGCTTCGTGCATCGCGACATCAAGCCGGCGAACATCTTCGTGCGCGCCGACGGCACGCCGGTGCTGCTCGACTTCGGCTCGGCGCGCGAGGCGACGCGCGGCGAATCGCGCACGCTGACCAACTTCGTCTCGCCGGGCTATGCGCCCATCGAACAGTATTCCGGGCGCAGCGATCAGCAGGGGCCGTGGAGCGACATCTACGGCCTCGGGGCGACGGTCTACCGCGCCATGACCGGTCGCGCGCCGCATGACGCCATCGATCGCTCCCAGGCGCTGGCGCAGAACACCGCGGACAGCTACGAGCAGGGCGCGCGCCACGCGAAGCGCAACTACAGCCCGCAGCTGCTCGCGGCCATCGATCACGCGCTCGCGTTTCGCGTGCAGGACCGGCCGCAGAGCATCGTCGAGTGGCGCCGCGAGCTGCCGCCGCCGCTGAACTTCGGCGCCGACACGGCGCAGTGGCGCAGCACCGACACGCCGACCACCGGGCAGGACCTGGGCGCACCGACGTTGGCGGTGACGGTGGTGACCACCCAGGCCAGCCAGCCGCGCCCGATCACCGAGCAGGAGGCGCCCGCCACCCGCTCCCTGACGCGTCTCGTGCGGCGGCACTACCCGCTCGGTCTGGTGGTGATGGTGGTGACCGCCGTGGCGCTCGGCACCTGGCTCGGCCGCGGCGTGATCGAGACGCCCGCCACCGAGACGCCCAACGACCCGCCGGCGAGCGCGGTCGCGCCGGCAGCGCCATCCGCATCTTCCACCGATGAGGCGCCCGTGCCCGGCGCCGCCGCGCCGATGGTGCCTGTCCCGATGCCGGAAGCCCCCGCGCCCAACCAGACCAGCCTCGCCGAACAGGTGACGCTGCTGCTGTTCGCCGCCGGCACCGACCTCGCGGCGCTCCGGCTCACCACGCCCCCCGGCCAGAACGCCCACGACAAGTACCAGGAAGTGCTGCGCCTCGACCCGGGCAACGCCGAGGCGCTGCGCGGGCTGGCCGACATCGGCGCGCGCTACGTGGAACTCGCCTGGCAGGCGCTGAACGACGGCGACCTCGCGCGCGCCACCAGCCACCTCGACCAGGCGACGCTGGTCGCGCCCGAAACCCCGGGCATCGCGGCGGCG
>JAIEQK010000214.1 GCA_019747795.1 Gammaproteobacteria bacterium
GAGCGCTTCACCCGGCCGCGGCGCGCGGCGCGCGGCGGCGCAGGCGATGCGCGGTGGCGGCAGCGACGATGGCCAGCACGCCGCAGCCCGCGGCGATGGCGAACGGCAGGGTGTAGGCGCCGGTGACATCGTGCAGGTAGCCGCTCAGCCAGGGCCCGAAGGCGCTGCCGGCCGAGCTGCCGAACAGCCCGACGCCGAGAATCGCGCCGAAATGCCGGCCCTGGAAACGGTCGGCGACCATCGCCGGCACGATGGCGGCGGTGACCGCGTAGCCGATGCCGAGCAGCACCGCGAAGCCGTAGGCGCCGAAGGTGCTGGGCGCGGCGCCCACCGCGAGCAAGGCCAGCACCGCGCAGATCAGGATGGCGACGCCGCCGATGTAGACGTACTCGCGTTCCACCCGGTCCGACAGCCAGCCGCCGCCGGTCTTGCCGAAGATGCTCGCCACCCCGACCACGCCCACCACCGAGGCCGCGAGCATGGCGGAGAGTCCGTGGTCGACCAGGAACGCCACCTGGTGCACGTGCAAGGTCTGCGAGCACAGGCTGCCGCAGAAGAAAGTGCCGACCATCAGCCAGAAGGGCAAGGTGCGGGTCGCCTCACCGAGCGTCACCGCGGGCGTGTCGTCGGGCTTGGCATCGCGCGCCGCGGGCCGCGCCGCGGGCGGCGTCTCGCGCAGCAGGAACAGCGCCGCGGGCAGCACCAGCGCGGTGGAGATCACGCCCAGCACGCGAAACGCGTCGCGCCAGCCGTAGGTCTCGATCAGATGCTCGCTCAAGGGCACCACCACCAGGATGCCGACGCCGACGCCGGAGCTGACGATGCCGATGGCGAGTCCGAGGTTCTTCTTGAAGCGCCGCTGCACCTGCACCACGGCCGGGATCCAGCCGCACAGGGCCACCGCCACCGCGGTCAGCCCGCCGAAGCACACGTACAGGTGCCAGGGCGCGCTGATGTAGCTGTCGAGATAGAGCGCGCCGCCGAGCAGCACGCTGCCGACCGCGACGATGAGCGGCGGCCGCACCCGGTCGCACAGCATGCCAAGCAGCGGATTGGCGCTGCCCTGCACGATGGCGAACAGCGAGAACGCGCCGCCGAGGCTCGAGCGGCTCCAGCCGAAGTCCTTGAGCAGCGCGACCAGGAACACGCTGTAGGCGTACCAGATGCCATAGGCGAGCGCGAGCGTGACCGCGATAAGCCCCAGGCTCAGCGCCTGGCGGGCCGGCGTGGCGCGAGCATCCGTGGGCGCGGCTGCGCCGGTATCCGTCATGGCATGGGCTTCTCGAAGCGACGAGGAAAGCCGCGGCGCGCGAGGCGCCGCGGCGAAGGCTCAGACGCGGCCGATCACCTCGTCACCGATGCGCTTCACGTAGTCCAGCACCTCCTGGCGGGTGGCGTCGAGTTCGAACAGCACCTTGGGCGACTTGGTCGGGAACAGCAGGATAAGACGCTCGACGCCGAGATCGGCGTAGCGCTTGGCCAGATCGAGATTCATGTTGCCGAAGGGCGTGACGCTGATCTCGAGCTTGCCGAGATTCGCCGGTCGCGTGTACTTGGCGCCCGCGGCGGCGAGACCGGCAAGGCAGCCCTTGGTCGCGTCGAGATCGAGGCCGAAGCCGTACCAGCCCTGGCCATGGGTCACCGAGCGGCGGAACGCCGCCGGCGTGTGGCCGCCGAACACCGCCGGCGGGCCGCCGGGCCGCACCGGGCGCGGATAGGCCTGCACCTTGCTGAAATTGACGAACTGCCCGCTGTAGGACGGGTGCTCGTCGTTCCAGATGGCGCGCATCGCCTCGAGATACTCGATGGTGCGCGGCCCCTTGTCCTCGAAGGGAATGCCGAGTGCGTCGAACTCGGGCTTGAGATAGCCGATGCCGACGCCGAACAAGAGGCGTCCACCGCAGATCACGTCCAGGCTCGCCATCTCCTTGGCCAGCACCAGCGGATTGCGCTGCGGCAGGATGATGATGCCGGTGCCCATCTGCACCTTCTTCGTATGCGCCGCGAGATGCGCGAACACGATGTTGGGATCGAGCATGGGTTCGCGCGGCGGCAGTGGCGACGGCGGCTCCTGGGGATCCGGCAGCACCACGTGCTCACCCGCCCAGATGGATTCGAAGCCCGCCGCTTCCGCGGTCTGCGCGGCTTCGACCGCCGCTTCAGGATCGGCCAGCGGCCCCATGTTGACGCCAAAGATGCCGAACTTCATGGAAGCCTCCGGTGAGGGTTGATAGAGGGCCGCGAGTGTAGCGCGCGGCCGCGCTCAGCGCCTCAGGCGCGCCACGACCTCGGCCAGGCGCTCGAGGCTGGCCTCGTTCCACGGGTAGGGAATGACCGATACGTGCTCCGCGCCATGTTCGGCGTACTCGGCGAAGCGATCGGCGATCTGATCGAACGAGCCCGCGAAGGGCACGGCGGTGGGAATGAGCCCGTAGGGACCGTCGCTGAAATTGACCGACACCGTCGCGCCACGCTCGAGCGTAGCCGGGTCGCGCCCGTGTTTCTCGCAGGCGCGTTCGATGGGCGCCCAGGCGCCGAGGAAGGTGGACAGCGCGCAGTCGCCGAAGGCAATCATGCAGTTCCACATGTCGGCGTGCTGGGCCGTCAGGCGCGACATGCGCGGCAGGCCGCGCAGGGTGCCGATCATGACCGGCGGCATGGGCCCGCTCGAACGCAGCAGCAGTTCGGCGTCTTCCACGCGATGGAACTCGCCGACATAGGAAAAGCGCTCGCCGCGCAGCAAGGGCAGCAGAATGTGCAGCGCGTCCTCGAAGCGACCGACGTGGCGTTCGAAGTCGAAGCCGTAGGCGCGATGCTCGGAGGTGAAGTCGCCGGCGCCGAGGCCCAGGATCAATCGCCCAGGGGCGAGATCCTTGACGTTGTCGACCGTGCGCGCGAGCAGCGCCGGGTTGCGGAAGGTGGTGTTGGTGACCAGCGTGCCGAGCGTGATGCGCGAGGTCATGAGCGCGAGCGCGGTCATCATGCTCCAGCACTCCCACTGCCCGCCCTTCACCCCGGCCCACTCGGCAGGCAGTTCGATGCCGACCGCGCGGAAGTCGGCGTAGGCCTCCCAGTACAGGTGGTCGGTCAGCCACAGGCTGTCCAGACCGACCGCTTCCGCGTGCTGGGCGAAGGCGATGGCTTCGCGCATGGTCGGCGTGCGGCCGTCCAGCGAACCCGTCCAGATGGGCATCAGCACCCCGAGCTTCATGTCCGCCGGTCGCATGGGCTGTCCTCCACGATTGCCGGCATGGTACTGCGCGCGCCACCGGCCGCGCCCCTCCCCTTATCGGAGGTAGGCCCGGGTCGGGCCAGGGGCTACCATCGCCGCCTCATTGCCGGGGAGACATCGAGATGGACTGGTACCGCAAGCGCACGCTGAGCGACGTGATGGACGAGGCGGCGGCGCGCTGGGGGGCGCGCGAGGCGCTGGTGTTCGGTGAGCAGCGCTGGACCTACGCCCAGTTGAACGAAGAGGTCAACCGCGCGGCCAAGGCGCTGATCGCCCTCGGCGTGCAGAACGGCGAACACGTCGCGCTGTGGATGACCAATCGTCCCGAGTGGTTGTTCCTCATGTTCGGCGTGGCGCGGGTCGGCGGCTGCCTGGTGCCGCTGAACACCCGCTACCGCACCGACGACGTGGCCTACGCCGTGCGCCAGTCGCGCAGCCGCACGTTGATCAGCCTCGACCGCTCCGGGCCCATCGACTACCAGGGCATGCTGGCCGAAACCATGCCGAGCATCGAGCGCCACAGCGACGGACGTCTGCTGGTGGACGGCTATCCCGATCTCGAGCGCCTGGTGATCCTGGGCGAGCGCAGCCTCGCCCACGCGCAGGACTGGCAGCAGTTCATGGCCGGCGGCGCGCGCATCAGCGACGCCGAGCTCGCTGCGCGCAAGACCGCGGTCGATCCTGACGGGCGCATGGTCATCTGCTACACCTCCGGCACCACCGGCAGCCCCAAGGGCGTGGTGCATTCCCATCGTCCGATCCGCAACACCCACGAACGCGCGCAGATGCTCGGCATGACCATGCACGACGTGCACATGAACTACCTGCCGCTGTTCCACCTGTACGCCTACGCCGAGATCACGCTGGCCGCCGCGCTGGTCGGCGCGAAGCAGGTCATGATGGACGTGTTCGACGCGGAACGCGTGCTCGACCTGGCCGAGCAGGAGAAGGCCACCGTGCTGCATGGCTTCGAGGCGCACTGGTTGGATCTGCTGAACGCGCAGGCGCGCAAGCCGCGCGACATCCGCATGCGCATCGGCACCCTGCCTTCGGGCGTCGAGAGCACGGTACCGATAGCCGAGAAAGTGCAGGACGTGTTCGGCCCGACGGTCAGCGGCTTCGGCATGAGCGAGATCTGGGCGTACGTGTCCTGCGACAACCCCTCCTCGACCCGCGAGCAGCGCGTGCACGCCTCGGGCTATCCCATGAACGACTACGAGTTCCGCGTCATCGACGTCGAGACCGGCGCCGACCAGCCGGACAACGTGCCAGGCGAACTGCTGGTGCGCGGCTACACCGTGATGGACTGCTACTGGGACAAGCCCGAGGCCACCGCGGACGCCAAGGACAAGGACGGCTGGCTGCACACGGGTGACATGGGCATGCGCCGTCCCGACGGCTGGATGGTGTTCATGGGCCGCTACAAGGACATGCTCAAGGTCGGCGGCGAGAACGTCTCCCCGGCCGAGGTCGAGGCCTACCTGCGCAACATGGCGGAGGTGCGGGACGCCGCGGTCGTCGCTTACCCCGACGCGCGCCTGGCCGAGGTGCCGGTGGCCTTCGTCATCAAGGAGCCCGGGCACGACATCGAAGCGCAGGCCCTCATCGACCGCATGCACGGCCGCATCGCGAGTTTCAAGATCCCGCGCCATGTGATCTTCGTCGAGGGCTACCCGATGACCTCGAGCGGCAAGATTCGCAAGGTGGAGTTGCGGGCGGAGGCGCGGCGGATCCTGGGGTGACGGGCGCGCCTGCGTCATTGTTCACAGTCAGAGGACGACGCGCGGCTGGATTAATCGGGGGGGGGCTACGATCCTGGGATGGACCGCGGCCAGGCCAGCAAGGACCGTTTCGCGCGCCGCGTGGCTGCCTGCGTTGCACTGGGCTGCCTGGTCGCCAGCTTCACCGCCCAGGCCTTGCCGGCGCTGTCCGGCGCGTTCCTGTCCGCCGGGCTGAGCGAGGCGCTGAACCGCCTTGGCGCGGTGGTCGACGAGACCGACCCGTCGAGTGGCTCGGGCGGTTTAGGACTCGGTCTGATCTCCGTAGATCCGCAGTTCGCGCTGCCCGCGACCTGGTCCATCACCCTTGCCGGTACGAGCGCGGGCATCGACGCCCCGCCCGTGCTGCTCTCCAACGACTCGGCGCCCACCCCCGCCATCCAGATAGTGACGACCACCGCGGGCGGTGAGCCGACACGCCTCGTGCTCGGCTGGAAGGCCGAGACCACGGACGCCGCACCGCTCATCCGCCTCGACATCGGCAGCGGCGACGACACCCAGGCGCTCGCGGTCGGCGACTATGCCGGCGCCGCGGCCGACGGCACGCCCGGCACACCACTGCTCGACGTGCAGTACGCGGTCGATGCCTGCCGCGCCGCCGACCGCGGCTTCACCATCGAGCGACTCGCCTTTCAAGGGACCGCGCTGGTGGAACTCGACCTGCGCTTTCACTGCGGCGACTGGCTGCACGGCGTCGTCCACTACCGTGACATCGGCCGCCTGAACGCCGACGCGGTGATCGTCAACGGCACCGTGTGGGAAGACCAGGGCATGGACGGCCTGCGGGAAGACGGCGGCACGGGGCCCGATCTGCCCCTCGGCGGCGTCACCGTCGAACTCGTCAAGGACGATCGCACGGTGTCGCGCACCCGCACCGGCGACGACGGACGCTTTCGCTTCTATACCGATCTCGCCAGCTACCAGGTGCGCGTGCTCGCGCCGCGCGACATGAGCTTCACCGCACGCGCCGGCGGTGCGGATCCGGCGCTGGACAGCGACGTGGACCCTCAGACGGGCACGAGCGAACTGCTCGTCCCGCCGGCGCCGAACAATGTCTTCGGTGGCGGGGGCCTGGCGCAGGTCCCGCCACTCACCATCGGCCTCGGCTACGCCGGCGGCCATCCGCAACTGCCGCTCGCGAGCACGCGCTTCAGCCGGCTGATGCCCGGCGAGCGCGTGACCTACGAGGTGAGCGAAGCGGGCAGCACGCGTTTCGCCACCGACACGGTCCAGCCCGGCAGCGTGGTCCTGAACGGCAGCGTCGCGCGCGTGGTGGAGGACAGCGACGGCAACACGATCTCGCTCTCCAACGACGCGCGCGGCCTGCGCCTGCACAAGGCGCGCGTCACGCTCTCGAACGGGCGCAGCTACGACTATCGCTTCGCGCCGCCGCTGGTGCTGTTGCCGGGACAGGTGACCCTGGCACCGCACGCCAGCAACGGTCGCGTCACGGTGAGCCGCGCCGGCGCCGCGCCCGTGACGCTGCAGTACGACTTCGACGCGCGCTTCAGCGCGGGCCACGGCGGCTTGGGCGCCAGCCTGAGTCCGATGACCACGCCGCTTGGGCCGGGCCTCGGCCTGTTCAGCGAGTTCTCGCTCGGCTTCAGCGGCGCGCGTGGCGCCACGCCGCTCGCCGCGCGCGTGGACGCCATCGACATCTGGAGTCTCGATGTCGGACTGCGCGATTCACAAGTGAACGGTTCCGGCGCGTCCCGCCACCACACCGCCACGGCAGTCCGCGCCAACGTCGCTGACAGCAGCGACGGCAACCGCACCAGCGACGTGCTGGCCGTCCATGCGCAGTCGAGCGCCTTTGGCTGGTGGCACATGCGCGGCCTCGCGGCGCCACAGTGGCAGCCGCTGGGCGACGGCGCCGAGGGCCTGCGCGTGGCCTACGGAGATATCGACGGCGATGGTCGCCCCGACACGCTCACCCACGATACGCAAAGCGGACTGGTCAGCCGCGTCGCAGCCGATGGCCTGCGAGAGCCCCTCGCCTTCGCGCCGCCGGGCAGTCGCCTGCTCGGCAGCGTCAACAGCAATCGCGACGGTCGGGCTCGCCTCCTGTGGCGGGACGACGCCACCGCTATCCTCACGCTGTGGCGACTCTCGGACGGGCACCGCGTGACCCAGATGCCGATCGCGAGCGCGCCGGCGTCAACCTGGACCCTCCAGGGCAGCGGCGATTTCGATGGCAACGGCAGTGACGATCTCGTCTGGCTCGATGCCGACGGCGGACGTTACGTGTTGTGGCTGATGGACGATGGCACACGCGCAAGCGTGTCGGTGAAGCGCATGCCCGCAACCTGGCGCCTGGCGGCGATCGACGATTTCGACGGCGATGGTCACGCCGACCTGTTCTGGCACGAACCGAGCACCCGCGCGACGCGGCTCTGGCTGATGGACGGCACGCGGGTGCTCGCCGATCACGTTACGCGCAAGGCGACCTTCAGGACCGAAGTGGTGGACAGCGGCGATTACGACGGCGACGGCGCGGCCGACCTGCTGTGGCGCCACGTCGCCAACGGCAACCACGAAGTATGGCTGATGCGCGGCGCGCAGGTGCGCGGGGCGGCGGCGGTCGGCAGACTACCCGACGGCTTCGTGCCGCAGCGTTAGGACAAGCTTTGGGCGGTCGCGCTGAGTACCGCGGCCGTCGTCCTGAATCCAGCGCACGCATGCATGGCATTCGTATCCGCGCGAACGCGAGCGGCAGGTAAATTTGAATCTACGTGAATGAGAACTGCCCCAAGTTGACGCTATAGGACGTAATGGCCCAATGACCATCAAGTACTACCGGGTTGAAGGCCGGAGGTTCGCGGACCGCCTTCACGCGCTGATTTTCTTGACTCTGCTATTGGCTTTGGGCACGCCGTGCCGGGGATTGGAGCTTGACTCCGGCAATGGCGTGCGCGGGACCTGGGAAGGATGGTTCCTTGGTGCCAGTGTAGGCTATCGTGCCGGTCACTCTAGCTCGCGTTACTTGCAGGAAGACACTTCGGGCGCGGTGTTTGGGTTCGAACCATCTACTCAATCGTCCGCGTTGAGAATCGACGATGATCTACATGCGCCTTCTGGCTCCGGTGGGTTACGTGGAGGCTACAACCGTTTAGTTGGGACCTATGGTTGGGGTGTTGTCACAGACTTCGACTACGTGAACGTCGATCAAGACAAAACACACGGCCCAGTGGTTGCAGCTTCGGCTGACACAGTTCCGCAGTTCCTCAGTGTTTCCGCGGAGCAGGAATGGTTCGGTTCGACAAGGGCGCAAATCGAACTGTTTCCAAGAGACTGTTGGATGCTCTACCTCACTGGCGGCGTCGCTTATGGCGGAGTTCGGCGTGCCGTTTCTCAGACCATGTTTGTGAATATCGGTCCGAGAGAGGACCTGCAACGTAGCTTTTCTTCGCGGGAAGTTAAAGTTGGATGGGCGGCGGGAGCGGGCACGGAGTATCGCGTGGCGCGCAGTTTATCGGTGGGAGCCGAATATCTCTACGTGGACTTAGGTGAAGACGAGTTGAGCGTCAGTGGAAGCCCAGGCACACCAAACAAGGGGTTTGGAGATCTCTTTCCACCGGCGACAGCAACCTTCAGTGACAGATTCAGTATCTTGAGGCTAACGGTTAACTTCCGATTTGGGGCTGGCGGTCGTTAAGAAATCTCGGATGCCGCTCTCAGGCGCTACATTCGACCGCGGTCACTATTACCCTCATTGCAAGGGCTCCCAGGAAGCGAACCGAAATCAACCCCACGCGCCACGCTTTGCCTGGTTTACCGCCACTAGCGACCTACCCGATGGATAAGGCCTAACCCAAAAGCAAAACCTTGCACGGTGGATGGGTACCGCCTCCAGCATCCGTCCGCCCTAGACCGACACGCGCACATCCCCATTTGGGTAGGCTGTGGGCTCCGGCCGCAAGTCGCGCCGCGATACCCCGCCGATTTCCGTATACTCCGAGCACACAGGCAACGTCCGGGGAGAAACCGTCATGTCCTACGATCTCGTGATCCGCAATGGCACCGTCGTCGATGGCACCGGTGCGCCGCGCAAGCAGGCCGATGTGGCCGTCAAGGATGGGCTCATCGTCGAAGTCGGCAAGGTCGACGGCACGGCGAAACGAACCATCGACGCCAAGGACCTGATCGTCGCGCCCGGCTTCGTCGATCCGCACACCCACTACGACGCGCAGATCTGCTGGGACGACGTCACCTCGCCGTCCTGCTGGCACGGCGTGACCTCGGTGATGATGGGCAACTGCGGCGTAGGTCTCGCGCCCTGCCGGCCCGAGGCGCGCGAAATCGCCGCCTGGGACCTGGTCAACGTCGAGGCCATTCCCTTCGACGTGCTCGCCAAGGGCGTGACCTGGGATTGGGAAACCTTCCCCGAATACATGGACGCCGCCGCCCGTCGCGGCAGCGGTCTGAATCTCGGCTTCCTGTGCGCGCTCACGCCCTTCCGTCACTACGTGATTGGCGAAGAATCCATGGAGCGCGCGGCGACCCCGGACGAGACCAAGGAAATAGCGCGGCTGCTGCGCGAGTCCATGGACGCCGGCGCCTTCGGCTTCACCTCGACCAACGCCGGCCAGCACATCGGCTACCAGGGCCGGCCGCTCGCCTGCCGGCTCGCGAGCCAGGACGAGTTCCGCGCCTACGGCAACGTGCTGAAGGAAGTGGGTCACGGCGCGATCGAAGTCGCGCTCACCAACGAAGTCTCGCGCGTCTCGCCGCAGGAACGCGAACTGCTGGACCTGCTGCTGACCTCCAGCGGCCGCCCGGTCACCTGGCTCGCGCTGCTGAACCGCGACGACAACCCGAACCAGGTGCAGGAGACGCTCGCCGAGGTCGACGACCTCATCAAGCGCGGCTCGGTGCCGCAGGCGACCTGTCGGCCGCTGGTCGGACAGATCGATCTGTCCAAGCCCTTCCTGTTCGCCAACATGCCGTGCTTCAACCCGGTGTTCAATCGCCCGGTCGAGGAACAGATAGCGGTGTACCGCAACGCGGATTTCCGCGCGGCGTTCAAGGAGTCGCTGAAGAAGGCGCTGATCTTCTCGGCGCGCTGGGAAGTGGCCATCGTGCTCGAAGTGAGCGACCCGGCGATGCAGAAATATGTCGGACGTAACGTCGCCGACATCGCCCGCGAGCGCAACGCGCACCCGGCCGACACCTTCCTCGATCTCGCCTGCGAAGATCAGCTGAAGCTGCAGTACACCTACGACTTCTTCAACGCGGATGAGTCGAAGATTCCGGACCTCATCAACGAATCGCGCATCATGATCGGCTTGTCCGACGGCGGCGCGCATGTCGACAGCCTGTGCGACGCGGGCTACGCCACCTACCTGCTCGGTACCTGGGTGCGCGAACGCGGCGCGATGAGCCTGGAGCGCGCGGTGCAGCGCATCACCACCGAGCCCGCGAAGCTCTTCGGCATCAAGAACCGCGGGCGCATCGCGCCCGGCCTCGCCGCGGACTTCGCGATCTTCGACATGGCGACGGTCGGTTCGCCGAAGCGCGGCGAGATGCGCTACGACCTGCCGGGCGGCGGCCGTCGCCTGGTGGTGCCGGCCAAGGGCGTGGAGTTCACCATCGTCAACGGCACCCCGGTGTTCGAGCACGGCAAGGATACCGGCGCGCGTCCCGGCACGGTGCTGCGCTCCGGGCGCGCCTGAGAAAGGGTGAGCGATGCGAGCATTGGTGTGCCGCGCCTGGGGCGCGGTGGAGGATCTCGTCGTTGATGAACTGCCGGCCCCCGTGCCGGCAGCGGACCAGGTGCTGATCGAGGTCGGCGCGACCGCGGTCAACTACGCCGATGCCATCATGGTCGGCGGCACCTACCAGACCAAGCCGCCGCTGCCCTTCGCGCCCGGCCTCGAGACCGCCGGCACCGTGATCGGTGTCGGCGCCAAGGTCACGCGCTTCAAGCCGGGTGACAGGGTCATGGCCCTGCTCGCCTACGGCGGGCTCGCGGAACAGGCGGTCGCCGCCGAGAGCGACACCTGGCTCATTCCAGACGGCATGCCCTTCGACGACGCGGCGGCCTTTCCCGTTGCCTATCTCTCCTCCGACGTCGCGCTGCGCTGGAACGGCCGGCTCGCGGCGGGCGAGACGCTCTTGGTGCTCGGTGCCTCGGGCGGCGTGGGGCTGACCGCGGTCGAGATCGGCAAGGCCATGGGTGCGCGGGTCATCGCCGCCGCCAGCACGCGCGAGAAGCTCGAAGCGGCGCGGAGCCGCGGGGCGGACGAACTCGTCAACTACAACGAACAGGATCTCACCGAGGCGGTGATGAAGCTGACCGGCGATCGCGGCGCCGACGTGTGCTTCGACCCGGTCGGCGGAGAGTACTTCGACAAGGCGCTGTCTTCGCTCGGCTGGGGCGGACGCATCGTGCTGGTCGGCTTCGTCGGCGGCATTCCGCAGATCCCCGCCAACCGCCTGCTGGTCAAGAACCGCTCGGCCTGCGGTTCATCCTTGCGCTACTTCCGCTGGCACCAGCACGACAAGATCATGGAATCCTGCGCGACGCTCCTGCGCTGGTACGCCGAGGGCAAGCTGAAGCCGATGATCACGCGCGAGTTCCTGCTGGACGAAGCGGTGTCGGCGTTGAAGCTGCTGACCGGGCGGCAGGCGATGGGGCGGATATTGGTCAAGCCGTGAGCTCGTACATGGCCGATTGAAATCGATCCTGTAGGGCGGGTTTCAACCCGCCATGCACGGCATCACCGTAGACGCGGTGCATGGCCGATTGAAATCGGCCCTACATGAGGCGCGGCAAGGCCAATCGAAATCGATCCTGTAGGGCGGGTTTCAACCCGCCGTGCACGGCGTGACCGTAGACGCAGTGCATGGCCGATCGAAATCAGCCGTTCAGCGCCCCCTTCACGATCCTCCGCGCCAGCGCATGTCGATGCACCTCCGACGGGCCGTCGTAGATGCGGAAGCAGCGGATGTCGCGGTAGCAGCGTTCGATCACCGTGTCGCCGGTGATGCCGATGGCGCCCAGGATCTGCATGCAGCGGTCGACCACGCGGCCGAGGGCCTCGGAGCAGAACACCTTGCACATGCTGGTCTCGTCGCGCGCCTGCTGGTGCTGATCGAGCAGCCATGCGCAGTGCCAGATGGCGAGGCGGCAGACGTGCAGGTCGATCTCGTTGTCGGCCAGCATGAAGCCCACGCCCTGGTGCTCGCCCAAGGTCTTGCCGAAGGAATGGCGCTTGCCGGCGTGCTCGGCGGCGATGGCGTGGCAGCGACGCGCGAGCCCCAGCCAGCGCATGCAGTGGGTGAGCCGCGCCGGCGCGAGCCGCACCTGGGCCTGGGCGAAGCCGCGGCCGATCTCGCCGAGTACCTGGTCCGGTGTCACGCGCACGTTGTCGAAGGACACCTCCCAGTGGCCGCCCGGCATGTTGGAGTCCAGCGTTTCGAGTTCACGATCGAGCTTGAAGCCGGGCGCGTCCATCTCGACGAAGAACATCGACGCGCCGAGGTCGTTGCCCTTGCTGTCCAGGGTGCGCGCCATGACGATGTTGATGCCGGCGCCTTCAACGCCCGAGATCATGTATTTGCGGCCGCTGATGAGGTAGCCGTCGCCGTCCTGGCGCGCGACGGTCTGCAAAAGCGAGGGATCGGCGCCCGCGCCGTCGGTCGCGGTCTCGGTCATGCTGAACACGGTGCGCAGCTCGCCCGCCACCAGCGGCGGCAGGTAGCGCGCCTTCTGCGCCGGCGACGCACAGCGCAGCAGCAGGTTGACGTTGCCCTCGTCCGGCGCCTGGATGTTGAGCGCGAGGTGGCCGAGCGGACTCCAGGTCGCGGCCTCGAACACCACCGCCATGCCGCGATGGTCCAGACCGAGCCCCCCGTACTCGACCGGCGCATGGGGCGACAGCAGGCCGGCCGCGCGGCCCCGCGCCACCAGTTCGCGGCGCAGCGCTTCGTGGATGTGCGGACGCTGACGCGGGTCCTGTTCCAGCGGCACCACCTCGGACTTGATGAAATGCAGCACGCGCTGGCGCAGTTCCTCGAGTTCGTCCGGCAACTGGAAATCGATCATGGTGAAGGTCCTTGCAGATTGAAGCGCGCGGCGCGCGCGGGCCGCGGTCTCAGGCCGCGCCGCTGAAGAGCGTCGGCAGTTCGTTGCGCTTCAGCTTGCCGGTGGTGGTGAGCGGCAGCGCGTCGGCGGTGACGAAACGGAAGTGGCGTGGCGTCTTGTAGGCGGCGAGTGTCGCGCGGCAGTGTGTCGCGAGCTCTGCTTCGCTCACCGATGCGCCGGCGCGGACGACGATCACCGCCGCCAGCGCCTCGTCGAGCCGCGGGTCGGGAACCCCGGTGACGAAGGCGAGCTCAACGGCGGGATGGGTGCAGAGCACCTCCTCCACCTCGGCCGGCGCGACGTTGATGCCACCGGTCTTGACCAGTTCCTTCACGCGGCCGCGGTAGAAGAGAAAGCCCTCGTCGTCGAGCAACCCGAGATCGCCCGTGCGAAAGAAGCCGTCAGGGTAGAAGGCCTCGGCTGTACGAACAGCATCGTTCCAGTAGCCCGGCGTGACGTTGCCGCGCAGCGTGATCTCGCCCGGCGTGTTCGGCGGCAGGGTCGCGCCGCTGACTGCGTCGCGAATACTGATCTCGACGCCGCCGAGCGCGCGCCCGACGGTCACGAGGCGCTTCTCCAGCGGCAGGTGGGCGTCGGTGACGGCGGAATTGCCGTAGGCCTCGGTGAGCCCGTAGACGTTGCAGATCTCACCGACGCCGAGATCGGCCACGCGGCGGACCTGCTCCGGCGTGCCGATGGTCACACCGGTGCGCAAGGAAGCCAGGGAATGCGCGGCCCGCGCCGGATGCTCCCACAGCGCGAGCGCCATGTTGGGCGTGCCGTAGAACACGGTGCAGCGCTCGGCCTCGATGAGACGCAGCGCCTCACCGGCATCGAAGTGATGCTGGAGCACGATGGCGCCATTGTGGGTCAGCACCGCGTACAGCGCGTTGACGCAGGCCAGCGACCAGAACAGCGACACCGCGAGCCACAGCCGATCATCTTGCGTCAGGTGCTGGCGCTCGCCGATTTCCCACATGTTGTCGATGAGCCCGCGATGCGCGAGCGGCACGCCCTTGGGCAACGCGGTCGAGCCCGAGGTGTAGAGCATGCAGGCGATGTCCTCGGGATCGAGCGCCGCGACGGCGCGCGTCACCACGGACGGCTCGACCTCGTCGGCGCGGCGCAGGAAATCGGCCCACGCGAGCATGCCGTCTGCCGGCGCCTCGGTGCAGACCACCGTGGTCAGCGCCGGCAGCCCCTGGCCCTGCTCGCGGGCCGCGCTCAACAGCGCGCGAAAATCGGTGGCACGGAACGTGGGCTCGATGGCCAGCAGCTTCACCTCGGCGTGACCGAGCTGGTAGGCGAGCTCGTGGGCGGTCGCCCAGGTGTTCAGCCCGACTGCGATCGCGCCTAGGTGCATGACGGCGAAATCGAGCACCAGCCATTCGGCGCGGTTGCCCATCAGGATGCCGACCCGGTCGCCCTTGCCGATGCCGCTGGCGGCGAGCGCGCGCGCCGCGCGTTCGATCTCGGCGGCGAAGGCGCCGTAGGTCCAGCGCGAGGCGCCGTCGACCAGGAAGAGCTGCGTGGGATCGCGCGCGACCATCGCGGCGAGCAGGGCGGGAACGGTGCGGGCGTCGGGCTTGTGCATGGCGCGCAGCATAAACGCGCGGGCGAAAGCGCGCTTTACTCGATTGGGTGGGCTTGCGTGCCGCGCTCGAGACCTTGGCCTCACGCGTCATCGCGTGCGCTAATACGCCCCTGCCACGAACGCGAGGATGCCCGTTGAACAGCGCCGCCACACCCGGCTGGCCGAGCCGACTCCACGCCGTGCTGCGCGCGCAGGCCGTGCGCCAGGTCGGCTACGTGCCCGATGCCGGTCATCGTCAGCTCATCGAACTGTGCCGCGCGGACCCCGACATGCATGCCGTGCCGCTCACCACCGAGGAAGAAGGCATGGGCCTGCTTGGCGGCGCATGGCTCGGCGGCCAGCGCGGCGTGCTGCTGATGCAGTCGAGCGGCGTCGGCAACTGCGTGAACGCCCTTGCGTCGCTCACCCAGGCCTGTCGCTTTCCGCTGGTGATGCTGGTGACCATGCGCGGCGAGTGGGGCGAGGGCAATCCCTGGCAGCTGCCGATGGCGCGCGCGGTGACGCCGGTGCTGGAGACGCTCGGCCTGCGCGTGGTGCGCGTCGACCATGCGGAGGAGATCGAAGACACCGTCGCGGCGATGCTCGCCATGGCCTACACCACCGAGAGCGCGGCCGCCGTGCTGCTTGGCCAGCGCCTGCTCGGCGCGAAGGTGTTCCAGTGAGCGGCGCGCGCATGGAACGTCGCGCCGCGGTGGCGTCGCTGCTGGCGGCGCGCGGCCCGCTCCTGGTGGTGTCCGGGCTCGGCGGTACCACCTGGGACGTGGCGGCCGTCGGCGACGAGCCCCGCAACTTCTACCTGTGGGGCGGCATGGGCTGTGCCGTGCCCGTCGGTCTCGGGCTGGCGCTCGCGCAACCGTCACGACCGGTGCTGGTCATCACCGGCGACGGCGAGATGCTGATGGGTGTCGGCAGCCTGGCCACGGTCGCCGCGCAGCGGCCCGCCAATCTCGCCATCGTGGTGGTCGACAACGAGCGCTACGGCGAGACCGGCGGACAGCTGAGCCACGCGGCGCTCGGCGCGGATCTCGCCGGCATGGCGCGCGCGGCCGGCATCACCGACAGCGTCACGCTGGAGGACCTGGCGACGGTGGCGCAGTACCGCGCGCGACTTCACGAAGCCTCGGGCCCGCGCTTCGCAGTACTCAAGGTCGCCCCAGAGTCGCCGCCCATGGTGCTGCCGCCGCGGGACGGCGTACTGCTCAAGCAGCGCTTTCGCGCCTCGCTCGGATGAGCGCCATGCCACCGCTCGCGGCCCTGTTCGCCCTGCTGCTCATGATGCTGTCGACCGCCGCCTCGGCGGCCAGCGATCCCGACGCCATCCGCGCGCGTGGCACGCTCGTCGTGAGCGTGAAGAATCTGGGCGATGCGGACGCAAGCCGTCACCGCGATCCCGCGCACTTCCACAAGCGCGCGCTCGAGGTCGGCATCGCGCGCGCCATCGCCGCGCGCTTGGTCGGTTCACCCGACAAGCTCGAACTGCGCATGCTGCGCAAACCGCAAAGACTGCCGGCGCTTCGCGCGGGCGAGGTCGACCTCGCCATCTCCATGCTGCGTGTGACGCCGGAATCGCAAGCACTGGTGGATTTCTCCACGCCCTACTACCAGGGAGGCCTCGCGGTGCTGCAGAAGCGCGGCGGGCCGGTGCATGGCCTCGCGGACCTGCGAGGACGGCGGTTCGCGGTTCTGGACCGCAACGAGGGCGACACGGATCGGACCACGCAGCGGCTCGGCGCCGCGCTCGGCGCGCCCCTCGAAGCCGAGCCGGTGGACAACTTCCGCGCCGGCATCGAGGCCATCGAGAGCGGTCTTGTGGCCGGGCTCGTGAGCGAGTCGGCCAACATCGACGTGTTCCTCGCGCGGCACGGCGACGGCTACGAACGCTCGGTGCCGCTCACCAACGAGCGTTACGCGGTGGCGGTGGCGAAGGGCAACGCCGCGCTGCTCGCGCTGGTGAACGAAGTGCTGGCAGAGATGCGGGACTCGGGTGAACTCGCGCGGCTCGAGCAGGCGGCCGAGCTGCCGGCGGGCGGCGTCGCGGGCGGGGCCCCATGAGCCAATGCTGCATTGCGACCCCCGAAAGGCTCGCAAGCAAAGGGAGCTTGGGACACGTAGAGGACGTAGCAGTTCCAAAAAAAGCGTGCTAGGCTCGCCTCGCGTTCGCGCAATAACGATTACGACACCGCTCTTCGAGGTCCTGACCGAGTCCCGCTCAAAGCCCGCCTGACACGCCGCGCGGTTCATTGCGCGCCCTGTCTTCCCCGGCCCCTCGCGCGACCGCCACTGCAGATTTCGCCAGCTTGATAGCCATCGTTTCGCCCAAGGCACACGCTGCCGCTTCGCTTTCCGCATTCGAACTTCGTCTTGCATCCGTCATACACACTGCACGCGAGAACCTGGTCCCTTCGGGCCCGGGCGCTTGCGCCGCAGGTGTTTCAACCGAGGCGTGCGCCTCATTTGTGCCTGGCATCTAACTGGAGAAACCCTGATGCAACAGAACAAACTCTACGTCGGCAACTTCCCCTACTCGGTCAACGAGAACGATCTGCGTGATCTGTTCGCGTCCTATGGCCCGATCGAGGACGTGCGCCTGATCACCGATCGCGAAACCGGCCGCTCGAAGGGCTTCGCGTTCATCACCTTCGCCACCCAGAGCGCCGCGGAAAGCGCGCTGGAGCAGAACGGCAAGGACATGAAGGGCCGTGCCCTGCGCGTCAACGTCGCGCAGGACAAGGTCAAGACCGGCGGCGGCGGCGGCGGCCCCCGCAACGATCGTCCGCGCTGGTAAAGCGCAGGATGCGCAGGGCGGGCCTCCACGGGGTCACCGCCAGGCGCCAAGCACGTCCTCGTCGGATGACGATGACGGGGCGATCCAGGGATGAACGACCCGGTTAGATTGCCAAGGCGGATTCAGAAAGCCGGAGTCCCGCGTCGCGACCGACAGGCCGCGCGCGGCGACTCCGGACTTTCCACGGCACAGGCGAAGGAACGCGGGATCCCGACTTTCCAGGGGAGAGGCCCGGAGACTTTCCGGGCAAAGAGCATGGCGTTCGTGATTGGCTGCGAACGCTGCATACCACGTTCAGATTCGCCTCCACTGCACCAAACACTCGACTGATCGCGCTCCGCGCGCGTTGTCCACCGTGCGTCGGGGAGCGAGAATCCCACGCCTGCATGCAGCTTGGAGAACCCCATGAGCGTCGAGTACATGCGGGCCATTCGCGCCCGCTACGAGAGCCTGGGCTACACGCCCTACCGCTGGTTCGAAGCCGACAGCCCACCGCCCTGGACACCGCTGGTGAAGCCGCTCAGCGCGGCGCGACTGGGCCTGCTGTCGACTTCGGGCGCCTACGCGCTCGGCCAGGCGGCCTACCACTACAAGGACGACACCTCGATTCGCGCCTTGCCGCGCGACATCGACGATCGCGACATCCGCTTCTCGCACATCACCGAGAACTACCTGGTGGATCCCAGGCGGGATCCGCACTGCATCCTGCCGCTCGCGCCGCTGCGCAGGCTCACGCGCGAGGGCGTGGTCGGTGAACTCGCGGAACACGTGTTCAGCTGCATGGGCGGCGTCTATTCGCAGCGGCGCGTGCGCGAGGAAACGGCGCCCGCGCTGTTGGAGGCGTTCCGGCGGGAACGGGTCGACGCCGCCTTGCTGGTCGCGATGTGACCCGTGTGTCACCAGACCGTGAGTCTGGTCGCACGGCACCTCGAAGCGAACGGCATTCCAACGCTGTGCCTGGGCGCGGCGCGTGACATCTTCGAGGCGGGACGACCGCCGCGCGCGGTGTTCGTCGACTATCCGCTGGGGCACAGCGCCGGTCGGGCCTTCGACGCGCAGGATCAGTACGACGTGGTGAGCGCCGCGCTGCGCGGCTTCGCATCGCTGACGACGCCGGGAGAACTCCTGACCCTGCCCAATCGCTGGCCGGACGACGCCTGGCGCGCCGAGGCCTCGTCGACCGAAGGCAAGGACACGCGCCAGCCGCGGGACGAGACACCGCAGTTCCAGTTCCCGGCCGATCGCGAGGCTGCAATCGCAAGCGGAGCGTGGGCGCCAGGCTGAGATTCGGGGACAGGCCCCGTACGGGGTCTGTCCCCGTTACACAGCCCTTGTCGAGGCCGTGCAAGGCCGATTGAAATCGGCCCTACAGGCCGAATTTCGGCGGACGCTTTTCCAGGAACGCGCGCATGCCTTCGCGCGCATCCTCGCTCAGGAACAGGCGCTCCTGGGTGTCGCGCTCGTAGGCCGCGATGGTGGCGAGCGAGGCCTCGGCACCGAGATACACGCCGCGCTTGATGGCCGCGAGCGCCTCGGCGGGTCCGGCGGCCAGGCGGCGCGCGCGGACCAGCACTTCGTCCAGGAAGCCCTCGTCGGCGAACACTTCGTTCAGAAGCCCCAGGCGCAGCGCTTCGTCCGCGCCGATGCGCTCGCCGCTCATCATGAGTTCCATCGCGCGCGCGGTGCCCACCAGGCGGGTCAGGAAGTAGTGCCCGCCCCAGTCCGGCACGAGGCCGATCCTGACGAAGCTCGCGGCGAAACGCGCGCGCGCCGCGCCGTAGCGAAAATCGCAGGCCAACGCGAGGTTCATGCCGCCGCCCGCGGCCGGACCGTTGACCGCGGCGATCACGGGCTTCGTCATGGCGCGCATGAACTGCACCACCTCGCCGGCCAGCGCGACCCGCGCCCCTATCGGCCCCGCCTCCCGCCGTTCCTGCATGGCGACCATGTCGGCGATGTCGCCACCGGCGCAGAACGCGTCGCCGGCGCCGGTGATCACCACCACGCCCACAGCGCCGTCGCTCTCGGCGCGGCGCAGGCAGGCGAACAAGTCCTCGCGCATGCTGCCCGCGAAGGCATTCATGGCGGCGGGGCGATTGAGCGTGATGGTCGCGACGCGCGACGCGCAGCTATAGAGCACTTGCTCGTTCGACATGCTCATTCCTTGGGTGGCGCGTCGCGCCGGATGATCAGGCGACGCAGTTCGCGCAGCTTGGACTTCACCACGCCGGCGTTGGCCGGCCCGATGCGCAACAGGACCTTCTGCCCCAACGAGCGCGACTCCAGGTCCTCGTCGGCGTAGAGGTACAGCGCCTTGGGCCGCACCAAGGTCGGCGGCACGGCGAGATCCGGCGTCACGAGCAGGTGATCGATGACGTCCACCAGGCGATCGTTGAAATAGCCCTCGCTGTAGCCGAGCGCGCGATAGGCGGCCTGGAAGCGCGGGTACTCGCGCACGTAGAGCGCCGCCAGCTGGCGCATGTCGAGCGCCGCCAGCGCCTGCACGTGCGCGGTGTAACGGCTGGCGTTGTTGGCCGCCAGCACCGTGCGGCCCGCGGTCTCCAGCACCTCGGGCTGTCCGCCCACCTTGCGCAGCGGCCACAGGCGCACCGGCAGCTTTTCGTTCGGCAGGTTGTCGATCGCCACCACGATGCGGTTCACGAGGTCGTCGCTCACCACGAGCGCGCTGAAGGCCGGCGCGCCGAGCAGGGCCTCGAGGGCTTGTTCGAAGGGTGGAGGCGGCTGGTCGGCGTCCGCCGGATCCGCGGGCGGCGCATCGCCGGCCAGCGCCTCGGCGGCCGCGCTCTGCTCGACCGGGTTGACCACCGCGGGCGGCGGGGCAGCGGGCTCGTCGGCCTCGCGCGGCGGCGCCACGGGCGTCGGCGGCGCGGGCAGTTCGAGGGTATGCAGGCCATCGCTCAGGGGCTGCTGCAGCCCGCGCCAGTACAGCGCGCCGATGACCAGGAAGGCCAGCGCGGCGAGCAGCAGCGGCCAGAAGGAAGCGGTTCGTTTGTCGCTCATGTGCGGAGTCTCGCGGCGGCTGGCGTGGGCGCCGGCGCCCACGCGCATCGACAGCGTGACGCCGCGGCGCTCAGGCCCAGTGTTCCCAGTATGTCACCTGTTCGACGGGCAGTCGGCGGGCGGGTTTCAGATCGCCGCCCTTGAGCCACGCGACCGGCAGCAACGCGGCCTGGGTGTAGGTTGCCGGAATGCCGAGCAGGTCCGCCACTTCGCGCTCGTGGTAGAGATGCAGGGTGGTCCAGGCCGAGGCCAGGCGCCGCGCGCGGAGCGCGAGCATCAAGGACCAGGTGGCGGGCAGGATGGAGCCCCACATCGAGGCCTGGGTGAAGACGTCGTCCTGCTCGAAGCGGCCCTCGATGCAGGGGATGATCATCACCGGCGCGCGTTCCAGGTTCTCCATCAGGAAGCCGCCGGACTTCAGCACCGCCTCCCTCTGCTGCTGGCGCAGGTCGTCGGCCTCGTACTCGCGCATGGCGGTGACGCCGGTGCGGCTCAAGCCCGTCTCGCCGCCGACGTAGGCCGCGGCGCCGCGCCGGTAGCAGTCGGCGATGGCGGCGCGCTTGGCCGGGTCAGTGACCACCATGAAGCGCCAGGTCTGGGTGTTGGCGCCGGTCGGCGCCTGCAACGCGATGCGCAGCGCCTCGGTGATCATCGCCGGCGGCACCGGCCGCTCGAAGTCGAGGCGCTGCCTGACGCTGCGCGTGGTGGTCAGCACGTGGTCCACGCTGGCGAGATCCAGCGGGCGAATGGCTTGGTCGTTCATCATGGGGTTGCTCCGCGGGGGGCTCAGGCCTTCCAGGTGGGCGCGCCTATCGGCTCCCACAGCTGGATCATGTTGCCGTCGGCATCGTAGAACAGGAACGAGCGGCCGATGTTGGCGCAGGTCCACACGTATTCGGTCTGGGTCTGGTAGCCGGCGGCGCGCACCTTGTCGAACCAGCCGTCGATGTCCTCCACCACCAGCCCGAGTTCGTGAATGCCGGTGTGGCCGTAGCGCAGATTCTCCGGCGGGGTCTTCTGGATCCTCGGCACCTCGCACTGCTGCAGTTCGATCAGCGCGCCATCCTCGGAGGCCAGCAGCACCATCTTCGAACGCGCGCCCTCGACCTTGAAGATGTCGTCCAGCAGGCGCGGGTACATGTAGACCTCCGGGCCGGGTTCGTCACCGTCGGGAATGGTGCGGTCGACGATGACCTTGAAGCCCAGCACGTCGCGCCACAGGCGGGTGGCGGCGTGAATGTCCGTGACGAATATCGCCATGTGATGAAAACGCATGGAAGGCCTCCCGGTGAGTTGAGCGAACGCCGGCCGCTGCCGCCCGGTGGTCAGCATTCTCGACCGCCGGTCGGGGCGCCGCTACGCGCTAACGGGGGTCGCGTCCGGGCATTCCTCTGCTGCCCGTTCACCGCGATAATGGGCGGGCCCAAACCCGGAGCACCGCAAGAGCGGCCGTCGGGTCGGCCGACCCCGCGGGCGCGGGGCGGCCTTCGCAGCATGGAGAACCAGCACTTGAAGCGCAGATCCCTACTCACCGGCGTGGCCGCGGTCGCGGCCGCCACGGCGCTGCCGCGCGTCGCGCGCGCCGCCATCGCCACGCCCTTCTCCTTCGACCTCGAGCCGCCGCTGGTGGACCGCGCCGAGTTCGTCGAGTGGATGGCGAAGAACCGCGGCGAGGATCGCGCCTTTCTCGAGCAGCGCTACGATCGCCTGCAGGCCATGGTCGAGCGCAACGACGTGTGGGACGACGCGG
This sequence comes from Gammaproteobacteria bacterium, assembly GCA_019747795.1. Classification (GTDB taxonomy): domain Bacteria; phylum Pseudomonadota; class Gammaproteobacteria; genus JADJYF01. Next base: position 22,247 of record JAIEQK010000214.1, read on the forward strand.
TCAAGCGCGCCTTCATGCTGACGCCGCGCGAGGCCTTCGTGCAGAAGATCAACCGCTCCCACAGCTACGACCACAACTTCCTCGACATCGGCTATGGCGTGACCATCTCCGGGCCACACCTGGTCGGGCGCATGACCAACAGTCTCGATCTCAAGCTCGGCGACAAGGTGCTCGAGATCGGCACCGGCTCGGGCTACCAGTCCGCGGTGCTCGCGCACCTCACGGACAAGGTGTGGTCCATCGAGATCATCAAGCCGCTGGCCGAGCGCACGCGTGGCACCTACGACCAGCTGATCGCCGCCGGCTACGACGAGTTCAAGGCCATCCAGACCAAGAGCGACGACGGCTACTACGGCTGGGAGGAGTTCGCGCCCTTCGACAAGATCATCGTCACCTGCGGCATCGACCATGTGCCGCCGCCGCTCTTGAAGCAGCTCACGCCGAACGGCGTGATGCTGGTGCCGGTGGGTCCGCCGGGCGCGCAGCGGGTGCTCAAGATCGTGAAGGGCATCGAGGCCGACGGCAGCACGCGCATCGCGCGCACCGATATCTACAACGGCCGCATCGTGCCCTTCGTGCCGTTCCGCAAGCTGGACGGGGACCGTATCTCCGGCACCCACAACGGCTGAGCGACGCCGCCGCGCGTCGCGCTCACGGGGAATCTTCCATGCCCGCCATGCCCGCGGCGCGCAGCGGCGCGCTGCTGTACGTCGCCGTCGGCCTGCTGGCCGGCGCGGTGATCGCGCTGCAGATCGCGGTCATGCGCATCTTCGCCGCCGGCAACTGGGCGCACTTCGGTTCGTTCATCGTCAGCATCGCGATGCTCGGGGTCGGCATCTCGAGCACGGTGATGTGTGTGCGCCAGCCCTGGTTCGCGCGTCACTGGCGCGGCGTGGCGAGCGCGGCGCTGCTGGCCTTCGGCCCGGTCGCGGTGGGCGCCAACCTGCTGGCGCAGCAACTGCCCTTCAACGCCATCTTCCTCATCGCGGACAGCAGCCAGAAGTGGCGCCTGGCGGCGAACTTCGTGCTGTACCTGCTGCCCTTCATGGTAGGCAGCCTGTTCCTGGGCGCGGTGTTCCTGGAAACGCGGCGCGAGTTCGCGCGGGTCTACTTCGCGGACCTCGCGGGCTGCGGCCTGTGCGGACTCGCGATGCTGGGCGGCATGTGGGTGTTCACGCCCGAGTACCTCATCCTCGTACCGCTCGCGCTGTGGCTGCTGGCCGGCGTGGCCTGGGCGGCCACGCTCGCGAGTGTGCGTTTGTTGCTGGGCATATTGCTCTGCGCCGCGCTCGCGGTCTCGGCCCACACCTGGCTCGCGGACACGCTCGGCCTCACGCGGCTCGCGGTCAGCGAGTACAAGGGCGTGTCCTACGCCGAGCGCTTCCCCGACGCGCGGCGCGTGTACGAGCGCGCGACGCCCTTCGGTCATCTCGAGGTCTACGCGAGCTCCTACCTGCACTTCGCGCCGGGGCTCTCCGACAACGCGGCGCTCAACCTGCCGGAGATGCCGGAAAACGCCTACCTCGGTCTGTACATCGACGGCGACGGCCCGATCGGCATCCTGCGCGACCTGCCGCCCGCGCAGACCGCCTACTTCGACTACCTGCCGACCACCCTGCCCTTCGCGCTGCGCCCAAAGGCTGAAGTGTTCGTGGTGCAGTTCGGCGGGGGCCTGTCCACCGCCGGCGCGCTGCGCAAGGGCGCGACGCGGGTGACCGTAGCGGACGGCAACCCGGCGGTGCTGGCCGCGTTTCGCGATGACGACTATCTCAAGCGCTTCACCGGCGACCTGCTCGGCCAGCCGCGGGTCGAGGTCGTGGACCAGGACGGTCGCGTGTTCCTGTCGCACACCGCGCGACGCTTCGACGTCATCGACCTGTCGCTGGCCGATTCCGCCGGCCTCTCCAGTCCGGGCGGCTTCGCCATCGCCGAGAAGTACAACTACACGCGCGAGGCGATGGAGACCTACATGCGCGCGCTCAGGGACGACGGCGTGCTGGCGGTGACCTTGTGGAACAAGGAGGAGCCGCCGAAGTCGGTGCTCAGGCTCTACGCCACCATGGTCGAGGCCGCGCGCGCGCGGGGCGAGCCGGCGCTCGAGCGCGCGTTCTTCGTGGTCTCGAGCTATCTCTCCACCGCCACGGTGCTCTATCGCCCGGGCGGGTTCACACCGGAGGAGACCGCGGTGCTCAGCGCGCGCGCGCGGGCGCTGTCCTTCGACGAGATCCAGGTGCCCGGCGTGCACCCCGACACCAGTGGCCTGGCGGCCGAGATGGCGGCCTACCGCGCGCAGCTGTTCGGCGCGCGTGGCGACGCACCGGCGGGCGAGGATGGCGAGGCCTTCGGCGCCGAGGGCGGTGAGGCGCCCGCGGTGATGCCCTCGGTGCTGCTCGCCCGCGCCGCCTGGCAGGCGCTGCTGGTCGGGGACTGGCCGGCCTTCGCGCGCGAGTACGTCTACGACCTGCATGCGCTCAGCAACCAGCGGCCCTACTTCGCGGCCTACCTGCGCCCGAGCGATCTGCCGCGCGTGCTGGACCGGCTCGATCAGCTGCAGGACGAATGGGGCTACGTGCTGGTGTGGGCGACGCTCGCCATCGCGTGCTGCGCGGGCGCGGTGCTGGTCGCGCTGCCGGCCGTGTTCGGCTGGCGCGGCCTCCTGGCGCGCTGTCCCGGCAAGCTCGGCACGCTTGCCTACTTCGCCTGTCTCGGCGCCGGCTACATCATGGTCGAGGTGGTGCTGATCAGCCATTTCGTGCTCGCGCTCAGCAACGCCACCGTGTCGGCCACGGTGCTCATCACCGGCATGCTGGTGTTCTCCGGTCTTGGGAGTCTCGTCGCAGACCGCCTGCTCGACCGCGCGGCGCAAGTCCTGCCCGTGGTGTTCGTCGCCATCGCCGTGCTGCTCATCACCTACGGCCTCGCGCTCGATCACGCGCTCGCCTGGGTCGGCACGCTGCCCTATGGCTGGCGCCTGCCCTGCTGCTTCCTGCTGATCCTGCCGCCGGCGTTTCTCATGGGCATGCCGATGCCGATGGGCATGACCTGGCTCGCGCGGCTCGGCAAGGAGCAGATGTTCCTGTGGGCCTGGGGCGTGAACGGCTGCCTGTCGGTGATCGGGGCGGCGCTGGTGCCCCTGCTCGCGACGTCTTTCGGTCTCGGCAGCGCGCTGGTGCTGGCCGGAGCGCTCTACCTGCTCGCGCTGCCCGCGTTCCGCGCGTTGCTGCGACCGATGACACCGGCCTGAGTCCATGTCCCGCGCGACCGAGAGCATCACGCTCGTGTCGCTGGCCCACGCACCCTGGCCGCTCAAGCGCAATCGCGGCGCTGACGGCCGACCCTTCTTCGACGTGCGCGACGGTGCGCGCCGCGGGCGCACCACGCGCGACGGCGAAGTGTTCTGGGAGCACCCGACCTACGCCGACGATCGCTCGCTGCTGGCCCTGCCCGCGGATTTCGACGCGGCGCGTCCGGCGACGCTGGTGGTGTTCCTGCACGGGAACGGCGCGCTGCTCGAGCGCGACGTGTGGCGGCGCCAGCGCGTGCCGGCGCAGGTGCTCGGCGCGGGGCGCAACGCCGCGCTGATCGCGCCGCAGCTCGCACGCGACGCGCCGGACTCGAGTGCGGGACGCTTCGCGGTCCACGGCGTGTTCCGCGACTACCTCGATGAAGCCTGCGCCACGCTCACCAGGCACTGCGCGCCGCCGAGCGCGCGCGCGAAGGTGGCTGCGGCGCTGGCCGACGCACGCGTGATCCTGGTGGCCTACAGCGGCGGCTACTGTCCGGCCGCCGCCGCGCTCACGCGCGGCGCCGCACGTCGACGCGTCGCGGGCCTGGTGCTGTTCGATGCGCTCTACGACCACGCGGCGCTGTTCGCCGACTGGCTCGCGACTCAGCGTCAACACGCCTTCCTTGTGAGCGCCCACACCGCGAGCACGCGCGCGCAGCACGCGTCGCTCGAACGACGCCTGGCGGCACGCGCTGTGCCGGTCACGCATGCGCTGCCCGCGACGCTCGCGCCCGGCAGCGCCTGCCTGGTGCCGCTGCCAGCCGCATGCGACCACGCGGCACTGCTCGCCCACGCCTGGTGCCGCGCACCGCTCCGCGATCTTCTGCGCCGGCTGCCGCCGTGACGGACGCTCAGTCGGCCGGCGGCTACAATCCCGGCCGTGGCGATGGCCGCCCACGGCGAGATGACGGCATGCACTCTTCCTTTCGACGCCGACCATGAACGCCGCCGCACGTCCGCTGCGCGCGCTCGCACTCCTGACCGGCGCGCAGTGCCTGTTCGCGCTGCTGGACGCCACCGGCAAGGCGCTGACCGTCGACATGGGCGTGCCGCTCATCTCGCTCGCGCGCCACGCCGGGCAGGCCGCGCTGATGCTGCTGGTGCTCGGCCCGCGCATGGGCGGCCAGCTCGTGCAGACCCGTCATCCCTGGCTGCAGCTATGGCGCGGTCTCGCCATGAGCGGCTTCACGCTGTTCTTCTTCTCCGCCCTGTTCCGCCTGCCGCAGGCCGAAGCCACCGCCATCAACTTCGTCGCGCCCTTCGTGGTGATGCTGCTCGCTGCGCCGGTGCTGGGCGAACGCGTCTCGGGGATGATGTGGGGCGGCGCCGCGGTGGGCTTTCTCGGCATGCTGGTGCTGGCCCGACCGGGCAGCGCGCTGGACGGCGTGGGCGTCGGGTTCGCGCTGCTCACCATGGTGTGCAACGTCAGCTTCCAGCTGCTGACGCGCAAGCTCGCGCCGCTGGAGAACTCCTTCAGCACCATGTTCCTGTCTTCGGCCATCAGCATCGTGGTGTCGCTCGCGGCGCTGCCGCTGCAGTCGCGCTGGGGCGGCTGGCCCGCAGCGCTCGACACACGCGAGATCGCGCTGCTGTTCGCGACCGGCGCGCTCGGCGCGGTCAGTCAATGGTTCTTCATCCGCGCCTACGTGTGGTCGAGCGCATCGTTCATCGCGCCGCTCTTGTTCATGCAACTGGTGTGGTCGACCGCCACCGGCTGGCTGTTCTTCTCCCAGCTGCCCGATCGCACCAGCCTGCTCGGCATCGTCATCATCCTCGGGAGCGGCGTGCTGACCATGGTGTACGCCGCGCGCCGCGCGGCCCATCACGACCCTGGCGACAGACCGTGACCGCCTTGGCTTTCGCTCCGGCCAGGGGTGCACAGGCCGAGAAAGCGGCGGCCACCGCCTTCGTCCGGCGATGTAGCGCTGCTCGGTGTGTCCCTCGGCCAGGTGTGCGAGGCCGCGCGCGCCGTGTCCCGGCGCCCTGGAACCGGCATTGCAGGCTGCCTGCGCGGGCGAGGCCTGTGGCGACCACGCCCGTGTGTTTCACGAAAAAAGCGAAGCTTGGCTCCGCTTTTGCCGAATTACGGATAGAGCCGCACCCCGCGTAGACTGCTTCTCCTTCGTCCGCCTCGCGGCCTGCCTTGGGAAAGGGATTTTCGGTGAAGTACGCGCTGCATCAGTCCATCTTTACCGACGCACCCTGCAAGCTGTGCGCTGCCCACACACTGGTGGTCATCGGCACCCACGGCCGGCGTCGTCGGCCGCTGACCACCACCATCTGCAGAGGCTGCGGCCTCATCCACAGCTATCCCATCCCGCGCAAGGAGGAACTCGACGCGTTCTACGCTCGGCAGTACCGCAGCGATTACAAGGGCACTGTCACGCCGAAGCGTAAGCACATCCTGCGCTACTCGCGCGTCGCCGTGCGGCGCCTCGACCGCCTGCTGCAGTTCGCTCCCGCCGGGCAGAAACTGCTCGACGTGGGCAGCGGCAGCGGCGAGTTCGTCTACATGGCCAGCCTGGCCGGCTTCGATGCACAGGGCCTGGAACCGCACGCAGGTTACTCCGAGTACACGCGCACGATCTTTGGCGTCCCTGTCATCACCGCGCCGCTCGAGAAAGCCGACATCGCCGAGAACACCTACGACATCATCACCCTGAACCACGTGCTGGAGCACCTGCACTATCCGTTGACTTCGCTGGGCTACCTGAATCGCTGGTTGAAGATGGGCGGCCTGCTGGCCGTCGAGGTGCCCGATATCGAGTTCACGCGTCATTCGGCGGCCAATCGCTTCCACCATGCCCACGTCTACAATTTCAACCATGCGACGCTGACCGCCCTGCTGGACAAGGCCGGCTTCGAACTCGACGCGCGGGGAGCGGTGGCGAGCACCACGTTGTTCGCGCGCAAGACGCGCGCTCCGGCGCCCGAGCGGCAGGTTTCAATGCCGGAGAACTACCATCGCCTGATGGTGGCGCTGTTCGATGTGACCGCGGGCGCAGCGCGCGGTCGCGGCAGCCGCATCCTGCGCTTGCTGCGCAAGACCCGCCGCTACCTGCTGGAGTACCTGGAAGCGACTCGACCGAGTCATCCGCGGGTAATAGTGGAGCGGGAATTCCGCCGCGGCCGAGCGGGCGCGGCCTAGAGCGGCAGGCGGGTGTCGGCGCCTTGCACCCGACCTTCGCCGCAGCGCCTGGCGAAGGTCGGGACCCTCCTGTAACGACGCGGCCGGGGCGCTTGTCACCCCGGCGCGGCTCACGCCTCAGGCCAGGCGCGCGACCGGACGTCGACGCAAGGCCATCATCGTCAGCGGCAGCGCCATCAGCCACCCGCTGGCAGGCAGGGGCACCGGCGCGAAGTCCTCGCTGTAGCCCTCGACGTAGGCGTCGCTCGAGACTCGGAAGGAGCCGCGTTCGCCGTCGTGGAAGGCCATCGCCACCACCAGGCGATCCGCGCTGTCGAGATCGGCATCGAGATAGAAGAAGCCACCGAACGGATCGAACTGCGACTCGAGCGACGCACTGCCGTCGTTGACCACGAGCGTATCCCCATCGAACTTGCTGACGCTCGCGCCGGCCGTGGCGCGGCCATAGGCGTTCGAGAAGAAGTCGTTCCCCTCGGTCAGCAGCGACAGCGAGTAGTTGACGCTGAACAGTAGCACACCGTCACCCTGGACGGTGAACTCCCCGCCCTGGGACACGAACGTGCCGGCGTAGCGGTAATCGAAGGGCGCGAGCACGAGGCTCGACTCCGCGTGCAGCTGGGTCTGCTCCTCGGCGCTCGGACCCGCCGGCGGCGTGTAACCGAAGTTCGTCATCAGCGTGCCGCCGCCGAAGCTCTCGAGGCGGATGCGCGTGCCGACGTTCCAGTCGAAGGAGGACTCGATATTGAAGCCGTTGGTGTTGTCGATCGAGGTGTAGGCGAACTGGGTGCCGGCCTCGACCGGGTCGAACACCAGGCTGATGTCGCCGATGCTCGTGATGGTGAGACTGGACCAGTCGATGTTGGCTTCGGCCCGGGCGCTGACCGCGGCAGAAGCGGACCAGGAAGCGGCGCCGAGGCACGCGGTCAGCAGGGCCGCGCCGAGCAGGCGGGGCGCCGCGGCACGGCGGGAGGAAACACTGGGAAAAGCGGCGGACGACATGGAAGAAATCTCCGTTTTTGTTCCAGCGCGGAGACTAGGCGCTGACGGGCTCACCCCGCTGTAGGAATTCCCACCATCGCTCAGGTCACGACGTTGCGCCGCTCGCCCGCGACGAAGGCCTCGATGTTGGCGAGCAGTTGCTCGGCCAGCGCCGCCAGCGTGTAGTCGCTGGCGAAGGCCATGTGCGGCGTCAGGATGAGGTTGGGCACATCTGCCGCGAGCAGCGGGTTGCCGTCGCGCGGCGGCTCGCGGGAGAGCGAGTCGACACCCGCGCCCGCGAGGCGCCCGGCGCGCAGCGCGTCGGCGAGCGCCTGTTCGTCGACGATGCCGCCGCGGGCGGTGTTGATCAGCACCGCGCTCGGGCGCATGCGCGCGAGCTCCGCGGCGGCGATGAGCCCGACGGTATCGGGGAGCGCGGGGCAGGCGACGCACAGCACGTCCGCGCGAGCCAGCACCTCGTCGAAGGCCACGCGGCCCGCGCGCGGCGGCTGTCCCTTGCGCTCCGCGATCAACACCTGCATGTCGAAGGCCGCGCCTAGCGCTGCGAGACGCCGGCCGAGCGCGCCGTGGCCGATGATGCCGAGCGTCGCGCCGATCAGCCCCGGCGGCAGCGGATCGAACAGCACGCCGTAGAAATTGGAGGCGGCCCACGCGCCGCCGGTCGCGGCCGCGTGGTAGCGAGCGAGCTGGCGGCGCAGCGCGAGAATCATGGCGAAGGTGTGCTCGGCCACCGCCGGCGTCGACCAGTCGCGCAGGTTGGTGACGGTCACGCCGCGGCGACGGCAGGCGTCGATGTCGATGCACTCGTAGCCGGTGGCCGAGACCGCGATGAGTTCGAGGCCGGGCGCCTGGGCCAGCAGCGCGTCGTCGAAGCGCACCCGGTTGGTGATGGCAATGCGCGCCCCGGCAAGCCGCGCGGCCGCCTCTTCCGGCGAGGTGGTCGGGTACTCCACCCACTCGTGGTCAAAGCGCAGCGTGCGCAGCGGCGCGCGGATCGCGAAGCGATCGAGGAACACGACCTTGGGGGACTTGGCATGCATGACGGCTTCGCGCCTCGCGGTGCGGGGTGTGGTGGAAAGCATGGGATTGTCGCGCGTTTTCCCGGCGGGAGGGTGGAGGACGGGAGAACCCCCGTTCGGGGCCTGTCCCGGCCAGCGGATCGTGCGACCATGCCGCGCGTCGTTCCGACAACCAGGAGTGAGGCATGACGACCACCGGCACCCGCCCCAGCCTGCGCTTCGGCGTGGCCTACGACTTTCGCAATCCGCCCGGTTTCGATGGCTTGAGCGACGCCGCGCTCTATGCAGCGGTACTCGACCAGGCGGCGTGGGTCGACACCCTCGGCTTCGACCAGGTGTGGCTGACCGAGCATCACTTCGTCGAGGACGGTTACCTGCCGGCCTTCGTGCCGGTGGCCGGCGCGCTGGCGGCGCGCACGCGGCACCTGCGCATCTCCACCGACGTCGCGCTGCTGCCCTTCCACCAGCCGCTACGCCTCGCCGAGGACCTCGCAGTGCTCGACGTGCTGAGCAACGGTCGCATGGAGCTCGGCATCGGCATGGGCTACGCGGTGCACGAATTCCAGGCCTTCGGCATGCCGCGCGCCGAGCGCGTGTCGCGCACCGAGGAAGGCATCGAGATCCTGCGCCAGGCGTGGTCCACGGGCCCGATACGTCATCGCGGCAAGCGCTTCCAGGTCGACGACGTCGAAGTGTTTCCAAAGCCGGTGCAGGCCGGTGGTCCACCGCTGTGGATGGCCGCGCAGAGCGAGGCCGGCGCGCTGCGCGCGGCGAAGTACGGCATGCATCTCCTGCCGCAGGGTCGCCGCGACCAGGTGCTCGATCCCTGGCGCGCGGCGCTGCGCGCCAAGGGTGAAGACCCGGCGCGCTACCGCGTGGGCCTCATTCGACCGATGCTGGTGAGCGAAGATCAGAAACGTGACTGGGCGGTGTTCAAGCCGAGCGAGATTCATCGCATGGCGAAGTACAGCGACTGGGCCGCGAGTTCGCCGGACCAGGTCGCCGACTTCCGCGATCCGCAGCGCATTCCGCAGCAGTGGATCATCGGCGACGTCGAGCACTGTGTGCGCGAGCTGTGCGCGTTCATCCGCGACTACGGCGTCACCGACATGGTCACCTGGGGCGCGCCGCCCGGGCTGCATCCGGAGCGGATGAATACGAGCTTGGAGCGTCTGGCCAGGGAGGTGTTGCCAGAGGTGCGCCTGGCCTATCAGAGTGGCGCACTGGATGCTTGAACATGACGGGGCGGCGGGTCGCAGGCCGCCCGTCGCACCGGTCTTCGGCGGTCACTGGATGAGGAAGTATGTCCGTTCCCGCACGAGCGCGCGCCGCCTTTCTTCACGCTGAGTTCGGGCGCCTGCTGGCCTTTCTCGCCATCACGGCGGCGCTCAGCGCTCTGTGGTTCCGCGACGTGTGGACCGATGGAGTGATGGGCCTGTTCGACTGGCGCAAGGATGAGTTCTTCGTCGCCTACCTGGTGGCCTCGCTGCGCGAACAGGGCCTGGTGCCATCCGCCTTCTTCGCCGTCCCCATCAATCTCAACTACCCGACGATCAATACCACGCGGCTGTACTTCGCCAACCCGGAAGTCATCGCCTACAGTCCCTGGCTCTTCCTTGCTCACTGGTTCAGCGGAGAGCGATTCGTTCTCGCCCTGCTGGCCGCGCACCTGCTGCTCGCGGCGCTCGGCCTGTGGCAGCTGGGGGCGCTGTGCCGCTTTCCCTTCGTCTTCCGCGTATTGTCCTTCGTGCTGCTGGCGCTGAATCCCTGGCTGATGCAGCACCTCGCCATCGGCTACCTGCCCTGGATCAACGCACTGCTCGTGCCGCTCGCGCTGTGGGGACTGCTGCATGGACGCGGACGCCCCCTCGTCCTGGTCATCGGCGCCCTGCTGAGCGCGCTGATCATCTACCAGGGCGGCCTGCACGTCTGGCTGTGGATGAACTTTGCAGTCGCCACGGTGGCGCTGGCCCTCGCGCTCATCGCGCGCCGTGTCGCACCGCTGGCCCGCGTCGCCCTGTTCGGCCTGTTGAGCACGCTTGCCGCCGCCCCGCGCCTGCTGGCCACCACGCGCGAGTTCCATGGCCTGGTGCGTGAACCGCTCGGCAGCTACGCGAGCTGGTCGGACGTGCTGGGCCTGCTGCTCGACGCGCGCACCAACCCCTACGACCTGCCGCGCGCCTACGACGTCTACGGCACCAATCTCTACGACGCATCGGTGGTGGTCGGCCTGCCGTGGCTGGTGGTGCTCGCAATCTGCCTGCTGCTCTTCCTGCGCCGCGCCAGGCAGGGGGCCGCGGGCTGGCCGACGGGCGCGGCGTTGCTGGTTGCCGCGGCCTGGTTCGTGGTCTGTGGCTGGGATGGCGTGTGGCGCGCCCTGGTTGCACTGCTGCCGCTGTTGTCGACCGACGTCTATCCCTGGCGATTCCTGTTTCTCGCCGTGGTGCTCCTCACCGTATTCATGCTGCACGAACTGGTCTTCCTGTACCGACGCGGCGCCGCGGTCGGACAGCTGGGGGCGCTGGTGCTGTGCCTCGCCCTCGTGCCGAGCAACTACCAGCGCAACCAGGCCTTCTGCGCCGTCGCGGCGCAGGGCGAGGCCGCGCTCGAACAGTTCAACCTGCGCCGATTCCTGGGCGTGATGCTGCCGGTGAAGGACCTGGCCGATGGTCGCTCGCTGCCGCCGACCTTGCTCCACGACCACTTGGTCTATCCGCCGACCCCGGCCGGTTATCACCTGCCCTGGCTGAGCCGCGCGCTGCTGCGCAGCTTCGAGATTCGCGGCGCCGAGCTCGAGTTCCGCGCCGGCGAAGCCGGCGCGCGCAGCCTGCCGAGCGAACGTGCCCTGGTGATCGCCGCGCGCGCCAGCCTCTCGCCGCTGGAAGCCACGCTGCCGCTGCTCGCCTTTGGTGGCATCGCGATCGGGTTGAGCGTGTTCCATCGCCGCCGCTCTGCATGAGCGGATGGCGGCGCGGCGTCCATACTCGGCCCTGTAGGTCGGACTTCAGTCCGACATTTGAACCCAGTCGGAACGTCCCGGCCTTCGTGCCGGTGGCCGGCGCGCTGGCGGCGCGCTGCGCGCGGCGAAGTACGGCATGCATCTCCTGCCGCAGGGCCGCCGCGACCAGGTGCTCGATCCCTGGTGCGCGGCGCTGCGCGCCAAGGGCGACGACCCGGCGCGCTACCGCGTGGGCCTCATTCGACCGGTGCTGGTGAGCGAAGATCGGAAACGTGACTGGGCGGTGTTCAAGCCGAGCGAGATTCATCGCATGGCGAAGAACAGCGACTGGGCGGCGAGTTCGCCGGACCAGGTCGCCGACTTCCGCGATCCGCAGCGCATTCCGCAGCAGTGGATCATCGGCGACGTCGAGCACTGCGTCGCCACGCTGTGCGACTTCATCCGCGAATTCTGCATGACCGACATGGTGACCTGGGGTGCACCACCCGGGCTGCATCCGGAGTGCATGAACGCGAGCCTCGAGCGTCTGGCCAAGGAGGTGTTGCCGCGGGTGCGCGAGGCGGAGGCGCGGGGTGAGCGGGTGGGCGGCGACGGGAGGTTTCGACGTCGCTCGGGCCGGGTTCCTCGAAGGACGTGGCGTCAGGTCGAGTCTTTGCGCTGTCGTGCACGAAGCCGGCGCTTCGATAACTTCAGCCATGGCCCTCGACCTGGCCCTTTCCCGGGGACACTACGTGCGCAGTCAGCACGCCCGGCTGCATGCCTCGCGCAGCGTCCTGCGCCGTACACGCCACTGCCCTCGGCGCCCAGCGCCGGGCAGGGACCGTCGATCCGCACTCAACGTTCCGGCAGCGTTCCCATCATCATGGCAGCGCGCGCTGCCTGCGCAGAGTCCTCACACTGCGACAGTGACGCGAACACCCTGAGCGCAAGGAGCGCGCCGGGGCTGGTTCCCATCGCCTGCATGCCCGCGGCTTCGTTCAGCGCGCTGCAACTGTCGATCATCTGGTCCTCGAGCGCGGACAAATCGCTGGTCGTGGCAGGTACCCGCGACATCGTCTGACTGATGAGGTCGTCCATCACTCGATTCTGCAGCCGGAACACCTGCTCCGCGCGTTGGGCCTGGGTGGTATCCAGGTCCGCCGAATTGGGGCGTCCATGCGCCGACGGGGCGGGCGCCTGACAGCCTGCGCAGCAGAGCGCTGCGGCGAGCGACATCGTCCAGGCGCGGGCAAACATTCTTGTTGGCATGTCGCATCCAGTACGTGGCGCGCCACCTAC
>JAIEQK010000029.1 GCA_019747795.1 Gammaproteobacteria bacterium
GCGCTACGGGCGGCCGGCGCCGCGGCTCGGGCCCGCGGCCGAGCGCGCGCTGCTGGCCCATGCCTGGCCGGGCAACGTGCGCGAACTGTCCCATGTGATCGAGCGGGCCGTGCTGCTCGCGGTCGATGAAGTGATCGATGTCGAGGCGCTGGGCCTGGCGAGCGTCGCGCCGGCCGCGACGCCCGCCGCGACGCTCGAAGACATGACGCTCGAGGAACTGGAGAAGACCATGCTGGCGCGCGCGCTCAAGGCGAGCGGCGGCAATGTCTCCGAGGCGGCGCGGCGCCTCGGCATCACGCGCATGGCCATGCGCTATCGCATGGACAAGTACGGCCTGCGCGGGGCCGAGGGCTGAGCGGGCTCAGTGCAGCTTGAGCCGCGGTTTGCTGCTGCGGGTGAGCGCGTCGGCCGCGGTGGTTAGTGCGGTGCGCAGGAAACCCTGCACCGCCATCTGGTGCATCTTGTAGAGCGAAAGATAGGCCCAGCGCGCCAGCAGGCCCTCCATCGGCCAGTTGGTGGGATGACGGCCGAACAGGTTGCCCATCAGGTTGCCGATGGCGCTGTGCTTGCTGAGATTGATGAGCGAGCCGAAGTCCCGGTACACGTAGGGCGACAGTGCTTCCCCGCGCCGGCGTTTCTCGATGGACTGGAACAACAGGCTGGCCTGCTGGTGCGCGGCCTGGGCGCGCGGCGGTACCTGGCGGCCGTCCGTCGCGGGGCAGGCGGCGCAGTCGCCGAACGCGAAGATGTCGTCGTCCAGCGTGGTCTGCAGGGTCGGTCGCACCAGCAGCTGGTTGATGCGGTTGACCTCCAGTCCGTCCAGCGAGCCCAGCACCGCCGGGCCGCGGATGCCGGCGGCCCACACCTTGATTTCCGCCGGAATGAAGCGCCCGCTCGCGGTCTCGAGCCCGTCGGCGGTGGCGCGCGTCACGCGCTCGCCGGTGTGCACGATGACGCCGATGCGTTCGAGGATCTCGTGGGTGCCGCGCGACACCTGCTCCGGCAGGCCCGGCAGGATGCGCGGCGAGCCTTCGATGAGATGGATGCGCACGTCACGCTCGACGTCGATGCGATCCAGGCCGAAGCCGACCAGCGTATGCAGCGAATGATGCAGTTCCGCGGCGAGTTCCACGCCGGTCGCGCCGGCGCCGGCGACGGCGATGTGCAGCTGGCCCGGCCGGATCGGCTCGGCCTGCGCGTTGGCCGCGTAGCAGGCACGCACCAGGTGCTGGTGAAAGAAGTCGGCCTGCTCGCGCGCGTCGAGGAACAGGCAGTGCTCGGCCACGCCCTCGATGCCGAAGTCGTTGGTCACGCTGCCGATGGCCAGCACCAGGTAGGTGTAGGGGAGGGTGCGTTGGGGAATGTATTCGCGGCCCTTGGCGTCGCGCGTGCCGGCGATGGTCACGGTCTTGGCCTTGCGATCGATGCCGAGCAGCGCGCCGACGCGGAACTCGAAGTTGTTCCAGTGCGCCTGGGCGAGGTAGGAGAGCTCGTCCGTGCTGGAATTGAGCGTGCCGGCCGCGACCTCGTGCAGCAGCGGCTTCCACACGTGGGAATAGCCGCGGTCGACCAGGGTTATCTCGACGCTCGGATCGCGTGCGTAGCGCCGGCCGAGGCGCGTGACGAGTTCCAGTCCACCGGCGCCGCCGCCGACCACCACCACGCGGGTCAAGGGAGAAGAATCCATGCGTTCCACCGTCGACTGGTTGAGGCCTCTATAATGACGCCTACTTGGCTCGGCTGGGCATCGCCCGTCGAAGCCCGTACTCCTGCGAGGATTTATACGATGGACAACCAGACTCAGATCGAAATCGAGGCGGCGGCGTTTCGCCGTCTGCGCGACTACCTGCGCGAGCACACCGAGGTGCAGAACATCGACCTGATGAATCTTGCCGGCTTCTGTCGCAACTGCTTGGCCAAGTGGTACCGGGCCGAGGCCGAGACCCGCGGTGTGCCGCTCGACTACGAGCAGGCCCGTGAGCTGGTCTACGGCATGCCTTACGCGACTTGGAAGGACAAGTACCAGCAGGAAGCGACCCCGACCCAGCAGGCGGCCTACGCGGCGCGCGGCGCCCAGTCCGACCACTAAAGTCGGGCGGCGGCAAGGACAGCGCGTCGCGCCATGGATCTGCGCGTCCGCCTGACACTGGCGCTGGCGCTGGTCTTCAGCCTGACGCTCGCGGCCGGCTGCGCCTGGCTCCTGGCCGATACGCGCCGCGCGGTGCGCGACGAACTGGTCGCCTCCACCGAACTCGCCACCACGCTGCTCGGCGGGATGATCGCGCTGGACGACGACCCGCTGGACGCCGATCGGGTATCCGCCCTGGCGGCGCGCCTCTCGCGCGATCCCGCCATTCGCCACCTGCGTTTCGAGGTGCAGCCGACGAGTGACGCGGCGCCCGGCCCGCAGCCGGCGCGTGCCGCGCGCCGCGCGGCGCCGGCCTGGTTCGCCGCGCTGGTGAGCCCCGATCCCGCCGAACTCGTCCACGAGGTCGGCCATGCCGGCGGGCGCATCGTCGTACGCGCGGCGCCCGACGACGAAGTGGCCGAAGCCTGGCGCGAGACACGCACCTCGCTCACGGTCATCGCCTCGCTCTGCGTGGGCGCGCTGCTGCTGGTGTTCCTGTTCCTCGGTCGCGCGCTGCGACCGCTGCGCGAACTGTCCGCCGCGCTCGTTGGCATCGAGCAGGGCGAGTATCACACCCGCGTGCCGCCGGTCGGCCTGTCCGACATCGATACCATCACCGCGCGCTACAACCACATGGCCGGCGCGCTGGCCGCGAGCCATGCCGACAACCTCGCGCTGACCGAGCGCTCACTCGAGATCCAGGAGCAGGAACGACGTCACCTGGCGCGCGAGCTGCACGACGAGATGGGCCAGTCGATCACCGCCATCAAGGCGCTGGCGGTGTCGATCCGCGAGCGCGCCGCGACCCATGAGCCGACGCTCGCCGAGCGCGCGGCGACCATCACCGACGTCTCCAGCGACATCTACGCCCGGGTGCGGCGCATGATCGCCAGCCTGCACCCGGTGGTGCTGGACGAGCTCGGCCTGGTGGCCGCACTCGAACAGATGGTCGATGACTGGAATTCCTACCACGGCGACTGCTTCTGCCGCCTGGAGACCGAGCGGGACCTGCCGCCCCTGAACGCCGCGGCACGCATCGGGCTGTATCGCATCGCCCAGGAGGCGCTGACCAACATCGCGCGCCATGCCGCCGCCGGCGAAGCGCGTCTCACCCTCGCGCGCGCGCCACGCGGTGGCGTGCGGCTCGAGGTGAGCGACGACGGGCAGGGCTTCGAGCCCGCCACCCGGCGCCGCGGCCTTGGCCTGACCGGCATCGCCGAGCGCGTCGCGACCCTGGGTGGCAGTCTCGAACTCGACGCGGCGCCCGGTGCGGGCGTGCGCCTGTGCGTCACCCTGCCGGCGCCGCCGGTCATGCAGGGAGCGATGGAGCTTGCGTAGTCCGCTCCGCATCCTCCTGGTCGACGATCACGCGGTGGTGCGCGCGGGCTTCAAGACCCTGCTCGAGAACCACGGCGACCTCGCGGTGGTGGCCGAGGCCGACAGCGGCGAGACCGCCTGTCGCGCCTTCGTCGATCACGCGCCGGACCTGGTCATCATGGATCTCAGCATGCCGGGCGCCGGCGGCCTGGAGGCCATCCGGCGCATCGTCTCGCGGGCGAGCGACGCGCGCGTGCTGGTGTTCTCCATGCACGAGGACACCCTGTTCGTCGAACAGGCGCTGCAGGCCGGCGCGCGCGGCTACATCGGCAAGAGCAGCGCGCCCACCGTGCTGGTCGAGGCCGTGCGCCAGATTGCCAACGGCAACCTGTACATCGATCCGGACATCGCGCAGCGCCTCGCCTTCCAGAAGACCAAGGGCAACGACTCGCCGTTTCGCGCGCTGTCGACCCGCGAGTTCGAGATCGCCCGCCTGCTGGCCGAGGGGCTGTCGGTCAACGCCATCGCCAACCGGCTCGCGCTGTCCTACAAGACCGTCGCCAACTACGCCACCCAGATCAAGGCCAAGCTCGACGTCGACACCGGCGCCGAACTGACGCGGCTCGCCATACGTCACGGTATCGTGAAAGCCTGAATCGCGGGAAGATTTCCCGGATATCGCGGGTTGGATTCCCAAAGGTCGCACCGCCATGGCGCTCTACAATCGCGCGCTGTCGTAAGCCGCGCGAGTGTCGTCGATGTCTTTGAGCCGGAATGTTTCGCTGTGGGCCGTCGGTCTGGCGTTGCCCGTATGCCTGTCGCCTGGGGACGCGCGCGCGGAGGGCGCCGGTTTCGACGACGAGATCGTGGTCGTCGCGGCCGCGCCCGGCGCGGGACGACGACTGGAGGCGGACCTTCTGCCCTACGCGGTCCAGAGCGCCGACGCGGACGAACTCGAACGCAAGCAGAGCACCGATCTCACCGACTATCTCGCGACCCATCTCGGCAGCGTCAGCATCAACTCGGCGCAGAACAACCCGCTGCAGCCGGACGTGCAGTACCGCGGCTACACCGCCTCGCCGCTGCTGGGCCTCGCCCAGGGCATTGCCGTCTACCAGAACGGGGTGCGCATCAACGAACCGCTCGGTGACGCGGTCAACTGGGACCTGGTGCCCGAGTCCGCCGTGCACAGCATCCAGATGATCGGCGGCAGCAATCCGCTCTATGGTCTGAACGCGCTCGGCGGCGCGCTCAGCGTGGAGATGAAGAACGGCTTCAACTACCACGGGCACGCCCTCGAGGCCTCGGGCGGCGCCTTCGGGCGGCGCGAGACGAGCGGCGAGAGCGGCGGCAACAATGGCACGCTCGGCTACTACATCAACGTCGACTACTTCGGCGAGGACGGCTGGCGCGACCTGTCCGACTCCGAGGCGGTGAACGTCTACGGCTCGACCAGCTGGCGCGGTGCGGGCTCCAAGCTCGATCTCGGTTTCCAGTACGGCAGCACCGACCTGACCGGTAATGGCGCCGCGCCGGTCGGCCTGCTGGCCATCGATCGGGAGGCCGTCTTCACCGCGCCGGACATCACGGAGAACGAACTGTTCGGCTTCACCCTGAACGGCGAACACCAGGTGAACGACGAGGTCGCGCTGAACGCCACGGGTTTCTACCGCGACGTCGACACGCGCTCGTTCAACGGCGACGCGGCGGAACTCCTGGCCTGCGAGCTCGGCAACGGCGATTTCCTGCTCGAAGGCCTGGAGGAGGACGAGCTCGAGGAACTCGGCCTCGATGACGACGACATCTGCGAGGGCAACGGCCTTGGCGTGGCCGATCCCGATGCCTTGGAGACGCGGCTGAACTCGTTGCTCGATCCGGGCGAGGAACCCTTCGACCTCGACGACCTCACGCCCTCGCTCACTGGTACCGGCGTGCTCGCGGACGGCGCGATCAACAACCGCAGCCGACGCCAGCAGGAAATGTACGGCCTGGATCTGCAGGGCAGCTGGAAGCATGACCTGTTCGGACGCGGCAACTACCTGGTCATCGGCGGCGGTCACAATCATGGCGAGGCGCGCTTCGTGTCCTCCACCGAACTGGCCAATCTAGACCCCGTGACGCGCAGCACCGAAGGACTGGGCACCGGCACTTTCATCGGGCGCCAGGCCACCCAGGTCGACACCACCACGTCCACCTGGAGCGTCTACTTCTTCGACGTGTTCAAGCTCACCGAGCGCATCGCGGTGACCGCCGGCGGCCGCTACAACCGCACCCGGGTGAAGGTGCATGACCTCTCGGCCGAGCGGCCGGAGCTGAACGGCAGCCACAGCTTCGAGCGCTTCAACCCGACCGCCGGCGCGACCTTCCAGTTCGCCGCCGACCAGACGCTGTACGCCAACTACAGCGAGGCGTCGCGCGCGCCGACGCCCATCGAGCTGTCCTGCAACGACGACACCTTCGAGCGCGCGCGCGCGGCGGCCATCCGGCGCGGCGAGGATCCGGACGACGTGGACTTCGAATGCCGCCTGCCCAATGCCTTCCTCGCCGATCCGCCGCTCGACCAGGTGGTGGCCAAGAGCTGGGAGGCCGGCGTGCGCGGCAAGCTCGGCGTGCTGCGGCATCGGCTCGGCTACTTCCGCACCGTGAACCACGACGACATCATCTTCCAGACCACGGGGCGCGGCACGGGCCTGTTCGCCAATGTCGACCAGACGCGACGCGAAGGCTTCGAATCGGCCTTCGGTCTGAGCTTCGGCAGTCTCGACTACGCCATCGCCTACAGTTACGTGCGCGCGAGCTTCGAGGACGACTTCCAGGCCCAGAGCCCCAATCACCCGCGGGCCGACGCCGACGGCAACATCCAGGTGGAGAAGGGGGATCGCATGCCGGGCATTCCCGCCCACCAGCTGCGTTTCAGCTCCGACTGGCATGCGCCCTACAGGCTGCTGTTCGGCCTGGACCTCGTGTACAACTCGGGTCAGTACCTGCGCGGCGACGAGTCCAACGACCTTGCCCAGCTCGACGACTACGCGGTGGTCAACCTGCGCGCGACGTGGGCCGCAACAGAGAAGATCCAGGTCTTCACCCGTGTCACCAACCTGTTCGACACCGACTACGAGAACTTCGGCCTGCTCGGCGAGGAGCCGGGCGAGGTGCTGCCCAATCTCGCCGACCAGCGACCGATATTCGTCGGCGCCGGCGCGCCGCGCGCCGCCTGGGTGGGGGTGAGAGTACGCCTGTGAGCGCGGCCCCGCGCGTCGCCACGGGTGCGGATCGTGTCCGCGTGCTGCTGGTCGACGACCACGCCGTGGTGCGAGTCGGCTTTCGTTCACTGCTCGCGCAGCAGTCGTGGTGTGGCGACATCGATGAAGCGGCAAACGGGGAACTCGGCTACCAGCGGTTCCGCGACATGGCGCCCGACGTGGTGGTGATGGACCTCACCATGCCACGCATGTCGGGGCTGACCGCCATCCAGCGCATCATGGCGGTCGCGCCCGGCGCGCGCATCCTCGCGGTCAGCGTGCACGACGAGACAGTATTCGTGATGCAGGCGCTGAAGGCCGGCGCCGCGGGCTACGTGTCGAAGGGCTCGGCGCCGGAAGAGCTCGTGGACGCCGTGCGCGCGGTCAGCCGTGGGCAGAGCTACATCTCGGCCGGCATTGCCCAGCGCATCGCCATCACCAGTCTGCGCGGCGCCGAAGACCCGTTCGCGCAGCTGTCGCCGCGCGAGTTCGAGATAGTGACCCTCGCCGCGCGCGGCGCCGACCCGCGCGACATCGCGCAGAGGCTCTCGATCAATTACAAGACGGTGGTGAACTACCTGACCCAGGCGAAGCGCAAGCTGATGGTCGCGAACGCGACCGAGATGACGCGGCTCGCCATCCGCCATGGCATCGTCGAGGTAGGCCCGGTCGAGGACTGAGGCAGGCGCTAGACGCCCGGTGCGTCCCTCTCACTGCGCGCTCAGGGCGGCGCGCTGTTCGGACCGATCTGCCAGGCCTCGATCTGCATCTCTTCGATCTGACCGCTGACCGCGCTCACCTCGATCTTGAAGCGCACGCTGTCGACGTCGACCAAGTCCACCTCGTAGCGTGGCTGTCCGTGGGCGTCGAGTTCGTACTGGATCTCCTCCACCTCGCCGGGATAGACGGCGGTCGCGGCCGCCACCGCGCGCTGCCGATCGACTTTCGCGCCACGCTTGAACAAGGGATCGTCGGCGCTGGCCACCTGCTGCTGCATCTCCAGGATGGCGCCGTGCTCGACGCCGCACTCGAACTCCCAGGTCCTGCCGGTGGGTGGCTTGATCTCGATCTCGTAGGCCGCCTGGTGTTCATCGCTGACGGCAAGGTACTCGACTTTCATGACCTGTCCGGCGCGCAGCGCGCGGGCGGCCTTCAGGCAGTCGGTGATGGTGGCGTCGGCACGCGAGGGCGCTGACAGCGTCAGTAACGCGCAGGCGAGCGCTGCATCGAAGAGGCGGGACGGCGGTCGAACATCCATGCGAATCTCCCAGGCGGCGCGGCGCCGCGGGGACGCAAGTCTAGGCGAGCCGCGCTTCGGCGCTCACGGATTCATTCACGCGATGTCCCGTGGAATTTTCCCGGCCGCCGGCCCTCAGTCGTCGATCACCACGCCCCAGGGCGCCTCGCCCGTGGCGACCTTGGCGGTGACGCTGTGCTTCTCGGTGTCGATCACGGAAACCTGGTTGTCGGCGCCATCGGTGCTGTAGAGCCGCTTGCCGTCGCGGGACAGCGCGAGGCCCCACACCCGCTTGCCGACGCCGATCTGGGCGACCACTTCGAGCGTGTTGGCGTCCAGCACGAACACGGTGTTGGCGCGGCCGCCGGCGACGTAGAGCTGCTTGCCGTCGCGGCTCACCAGCACGTCCTTGGGCTTGGCCTTGTCGTCGGCCAGGCTCATGCGGCCGAGGATGGTGCCGCTCTCCACGTCGACCTTCTTCACCTCGCCGCCGATCTCGGACGTGGCGTAGGCGAGCTTGCTGTCGGCGCTGAACGTCGCTGCGCGCGGCCGCGCGCCGACCAGGATGTTGTTCACCACCTGGTTCTCGGGGATGGCGATGATGTGCAGCATGTTGGTCGATTCACTGGTGACGATGGCGCGCTTGCCGTCCGGCGAAATCGCCACGCCCTCGGGTTCGATGCCGACCTCGATTTCCGCCACCAGCTTGCCGGTCTTCGGATCGTAGACCGAGGCCTTGGCGTCGTTCTCGTTCGAAATGTAGAGATGGCCGTCCTTGTGCACGGCGAAGGTCTCGGGATCGTCGCCGCTCGGGAAGCTGCGCGTGACCTCGAGGGTCTTGGGGTCGAGGACCGCGATCTTGTTCTCGCCGGACACCGCCACGTAGATCTCGCTGCCGTCCGGCGCGAGACCGATGCCGCGCGGGCGCGCGCCGATGGCGATGGTCTTCTCCACCTTGTTGGTCTTGCCGTCGATGACGGTGACGCTGTCGCCCTTCTCATTGGTGACGAAAACGCGGCCGGTGGCGGCGCCTGCATCGAGCGCGAGCGCGGCAAGCAGGGCGGTGAGTGCGAGCTTGGATGAAGTCATGCTGTGGCTCCGATGGATGTGTGGGACGCGGGCGCTCAGGGCGCGCAGTCGCCGGTGCCTAATGAATCGAGGTCGGTCGCGACGCCGCGCACCGGCGCCTCGCCGACGATGTCGTCCTGCTCGACCAGGAGCAGCGGCTGGCTGAGCTGCCCGTTGGGCCTGAAGCTCATCTCCACGCCCTTCTGCCCGTCGAAAGCCAGGTCCTCGCGCAGCGCCGTGAGCAGCGCAGCCGGGTCGGCGCTCTTGAGGCGCGCGGCGGTGTCGGTGACGAGCTTGGCGGCCGCCCAGCCGGCCCAGGCCTGGTCGCTCATGGGCCTGCCGGTCTTGTCGGTGTAGCGCTTGTTCAACTGCGCGCCCGCGTACATCTCGGCGCGCCAGTGCCAGGCGTGAGCGCTGGCCTGGCTCTGCGGCGACTTCTGCCGCCACTGGCTGAGCGCGTCGGCGCGCATCGCGGCGCTCGGCAGGGTATGCAACAGGTTGGGCGCGCACCGCGCGCGGAGCGGGTCGTCCTCGGCACCGGTGTTGATGACCGCGACGCCGGCCGCCTGCTTCGCGCTCGGCATGACGTCCGCGGCGGGCAGGTCGATCAGCACTGCCACCGGCGCGCTGGCCAGGGCCGTGGCGACATCGCGGCTGTCCGTGAGTTCGAAGACGAGACCCAGGAACTTGCCCTGCGCATTGCCTTCGGCGATGCCCTGGCGGGCGCCCGCCAGGCTATCGCTCTCGGCCGGGCCGACGTAGGCCACTCTGACCGTCAGTGGCGTCGCCGCGTCGACACCGCCGACCATCCACAGGAGTACGGCGAGCAGGGCGAGCGCGTGGTAGGAGCGAGAGGCAGTGC
Organism: Gammaproteobacteria bacterium; assembly: GCA_019747795.1. Taxonomy (GTDB): domain Bacteria; phylum Pseudomonadota; class Gammaproteobacteria; genus JADJYF01. The sequence goes on from JAIEQK010000029.1 coordinate 9,855, forward strand.
ACTTAGTATGGGAATGCATATTGACGTCCGGTGGGGTCTGGTGATCGACACTGAATCCCGTTAGTCTGCCCACACCTTCGAGGCAGTGAGCGCCGCGCATTCTAAGTGGAATGCGAGCGCGCGGGGCGCATGCTTCTGGCAGTTCTCGAGGGGAAAAGTTTTGTATGACGGTGACGGGTCGGCGCGTGGCGTCGCCGAGCGCCGTCCGGGGAATGCGAACCGGCCCGTCCTGGGCCCCATCGAGGAGATGCCCGATGTTGAAGGCGCTGCAACTCGAACCCGAGAAATGCACCGGCTGCCTGCAGTGCGAGATGGCCTGTTCGTTCGAGAACGAAGGAGTGTTCAATCCTTCGAAGTCGCGCATCAAGGTCTTCACCTTCCATGACGAGGGGCGTTTCGCGCCCTACACCTGCTCGCAGTGCGCCGAGGCCTGGTGCCTGCACGCCTGCCCGGTGGAAGCCATCGTCATCAACCCCGCCACCGGCGCCAAGGACGTGCACGCCGATGTCTGCGTGGGTTGCAAGGTGTGCACCATCGCCTGCCCGTTCGGCACGGTGAACTACAACGCCGACAGCGGCAAGGTGATCAAGTGCGACCTGTGCGGCGGTTCGCCGGCCTGCGCGACCGCCTGCCCGACCGGCGCCATCACCTACGTGGACGCCGAACACACCGGATACGAACGCATGCGCGCCCACGCCGCGCAGAGCCTGCCCCACAGCTGATTTCGCGGGAGACGTCGACCATGGCCTGGCAACGCAAGATTCTGCGGGTGAACCTCACCGCGGGCACCTGCACCCCCGAACCCCTCAACATGGACTGGGCGCTGAAGTACATCGGTCAGCGCGGCCTGGCGAGCAAGTACCTGGCGGCGGAAGTCGATCCCAAGGTCGATGCGCTGTCGCCGGACAACAAGCTGATCATGGCCACCGGTCCCCTGACCGGCACCATGGCCGCGACCGGCGGCCGCTACTCGGTGATCACCAAGAGCCCGCTGACCGGCGCCATCGCCTGCTCCAACTCCGGTGGCTTCATCGGCGCGGAGATGAAGGCCGCGGGCTGGGACATGATCATCTTCGAGGGCAAGTCCCCGAAGCCGGTCTATCTCTACCTCGAGAATGACGAGGCGCAGCTGCTGCCGGCCGATGGCCTGTGGGGCAAGTCCGTGTGGGAGACCGACGAGATCCTGCACGCCACCCACCAGGACCCGCTGCTGCGCATCGCCTGTGTCGGCCGCTCGGCCGAGACCGGCTGCCTGTACGCCGGCGTGGTGAACGATCTGCATCGCGCGGCGGGCCGCTCGGGCGTCGGCACGGTGATGGCGTCCAAGCATCTGAAGGCGGTCGCCATCCGCGGCACGCTCGGCGTCGGCAACGTGCGCGACAAGCGCGCGTTCATGGACGCCACCACCGCCGGCAAGAAGACGCTCAAGGACAACGCGGTCACCGGCGTCGGCCTGCCGACCATGGGCACCCAGGTGCTGATGAACGTGATCAACGAGGTCGGCGCGATGCCGACCCGCAACATGCGCGAAGTGCAGTTCGAGGGCGCGTCCAAGATCTCCGCCGAGGCGATGCTGGAACCGCGCGAGAGCGACGGCAAGCCGAACCTGGTGACCAACGGCGCATGCTTCGGCTGCACCATCGCCTGCGGCCGCATCTCGACCATCGACCCGCAGCACTACACCATCGCCAACAAGAACAAGTACAAGGGCGCGTCCGGCGGCCTGGAGTACGAGGCCGCGTGGGCGCTCGGCTGCGACACCGGCGTCGACGACCTGGACGCGCTGACCTACGCCAACTTCCTGTGCAACGAGGACGGCTTCGATCCGATCTCCTTCGGCTCGACCGTCGCCGCGGCGATGGAACTGTTCGACATCGGCGCCATCACCACCGAGCACACCGGCGGCGTGGAGCTGCGCTTCGGCTCCGCCGAGGCGCTGACATGGGCGGCCGAGGTGGTCGCCACCGGCACGGGATTCGGCAAGGACCTCGGGCTTGGCTCCAAGCGCCTGTGCGCCAAGTACGGCCACCCGGACCTCTCCATGACGGTGAAGGGCCAGGAGTTCCCGGCCTACGATCCGCGCGGTATCCAGGGCATGGGCCTCACCTATGCGACCTCGAACCGCGGCGCATGCCACCTGCGCAGCTACACCGTGTCGTCCGAGATCATGGGCGTGCCGGTCAAGACCGATCCGCTCACCACCGAGGGCAAGCCGGAGCTGGTGAAGGCCTTCCAGGACGCGACCGCGGCGGTGGATTCCACCGGTCTGTGCGTCTTTACCACCTTCGCCTGGACGCTGGCCGACATCGCGCCGCAGGTGGACGCCGCCTGCGAGGGCGGCTGGACACCCGAGACCATGCTGGAGGTGGGCGAGCGCATCTGGAACCTGGAGCGCCAGTTCAACCTGGACGCAGGCCTTACCGCGGCCGACGACACCCTGCCCAAGCGGCTCCTGAAGGACGCGGCCAAGACCGGTCCGGCCAAGGGACAGGTGAATCGCCTGCACGAGATGCTGCCGCAGTACTACGCGATTCGCGGCTGGACAGAAGACGGCCGCCCGACCGACGAGACGCTGTCGCGGCTCGGCGTCTGAGCGCGCGCAGGGGAGTCGAACAACATGCATCACGTCGTGGTAGGCGCGGGACCGGCGGGGGTGATCGCCGCCGAGGCGCTGCGCAAGCTGGCGCCCAAGGCGCAGGTCACCCTGGTCGGCGACGAGCCGGAGCCGCCGTACTCGCGCATGGCCATTCCCTATTTCCTGATCAAGCAGATCGAGGAAGCGGGCACGCATCTGCGCAAGACCGCGGACCATTTCGCCAAGCGCGGTATCGATCTGCGCCAGGCGCGGGTCACGGCGCTGACGCCTGCCAGCCGCACGCTGACGCTCGCCGACGGCGGCCAACTCGCCTATGACACGCTGCTGCTCGCGACCGGTTCGCGGCCCGTGCGTCCGCCCATTCCGGGCATGGACCTGCCCAAGGTCACGTCCTGCTGGACGCTCGCCGATGCGCGACGCATCGCCGCCACCGCCAAGCCCGGCGCGCGCGTGGTGCTGATGGGCGCGGGCTTCATCGGCTGCATCATCCTCGAGGCGCTGGCGCGCAGCGGCGCCAAGCTGACGGTGGTCGAGATGGAGCACCGCATGGTGCCGCGCATGATGAACGACACCGCCGGCAACATGATCAAGGACTGGTGCACCAGCCACGGTGTGGCGGTGCATACCGGCACCAAGGTCGACGCCATCGAGACCAAGGGCGACGCCCTGCGCGTGGTGTTGAACAACGGCAGCGCGGTGGACGCCGACCTGGTGGTGTCCGCCACAGGCGTACGGCCCAACATCGAACTGCTCGAAGGCACCGGCATCGCCACGCGCCAGGGCGTGCTGGTCGACCGTCACCTGCGCACCAGCGACCCGGCGGTGTTCGCCGCGGGTGATGTCGCCGAGGGCATCGATTTCTCCACCGGCGAGTACTCGGTGCAGGCCATCCAGCCGACCGCCGCCGAGCACGGCCAACTGGCAGCGCGCAACATGGTGGGACTGCGCGGCGCGGTGCATCGCGGCAGCGTCAACATGAACGTGCTCGACACCCTGGGGCTCATATCCAGCTCCTTCGGGCTGTGGATGGGCAAGGCGGGCGGCGACGCGGCAGAGCTCCTGAACCGCGAGCGCTACCGCTATCTCAACCTGCAGTTCGAGGACGACGTGCTGGTCGGCGCGACCAGTCTCGGCCTCACCCAGCACGTCGGCGTGCTGCGTGGCCTCATCCAGAGCAAGACGCGGCTCGGCGGGTGGAAGCGCAAGCTGATGCACGACCCGACGCGCGTGATGGAAGCCTACCTGGCGAACACCCAGGCGCTCGGCTTCAACGCCACGGTGCTGAAGTAAACTGCTCGGCGCCGCGCGCTGCGAGGCGCCTTCCAGCGACTTGGCCCGAGGAGCGTGGTCCCAGTGAAGATCACCTTCAAGCTGTTCGCCTCGCTTGCGCAGTACCTGCCGCGCGAGGCGGTGCGCAACATCGTCGAACTCGAGATCGCGCCCGAGACCACGGTGCACGAACTCATCGATCGTCACGGCGTCCCGCGCCGCGACGCCCACCTGGTGCTGATCAACGGGCTCTACGTCGAGCCCGAGGATCGCGACCGCCCGATCTTCAAGCCCGGCGACGCGCTCGCGATCTGGCCGCCGGTGGCGGGCGGCTGAGTCTCGCGTGAGCGGCAGACCGACGGCGCCAGGACTCGGCGCCGAGCAGGTGCTGGGCAGCGCCGAGGCTCTGCACCATGCGGGCGATCTGCGCCGCGCCGAGCACCTCTATCGCGAAGCGCTGCGGCTCGCCCCGCGCCATCCACGCGCGCTCGGCATGCTGGGCGTCATCGGCTGCCAGAGCGGCAATCCCGAGGCGGGGGTCGCGCTGCTGCGCGAGGCCTGTGAACTCGCACCCGAGGATGCGGAACTCGCGAACAACCTGGGCCGCGCGCTGCTCGCGACGGGCGACGCACGCGCGGCGCTCGCGCCGCTCGAGACCGCGGTGCGACTGCGGCCGGATTTCGCCGAGGCCCACCTGAATCTCGGCAATGCGCTGCTCGCCGAGCAGCAAGGCGCCGCGGCCGAGCGGCACTATCGGCAGGCGCTCCGCGCGCGGCCGGCCTACGTCGAGGCGCAGAACAATCTCGGCAAACTGCTGCTGGATGGCGGGCGCGCGGCGGATGCCCTGCCGGTGTTGCAGGCGCTGACGAAGATCGCACCGGATCACGCACAGGGGCATTTGCTCCACGCCCGCGCCCTGCTGGCCTGCGCGCGGGCCGAGGAGGGCGTGGTCGCGGCGCGGCGCGCGCTGACGCTGGACGACAGGCTCGTGGCGGGCTGGGAACTGTTGGCCGCGTGTCAGCAGGCGAGCGGCGATCTCGCGGCTTCCGCCGAGAGCCTCGCCCAGGCCCTGGTCCACGCGCCTGGCAGCGCGCCCCTCAACGATCGACTGGGCCTCGTGCACTTTAGCCTCGGCGACAGCGCGGCGGCCGCGCGGGCGTTCGCGCGTGCCGTCGAACTCGCGCCCGAGGCCCCTGTGCCGGCCGTGCATCTCGGCATGGCGCAGGCCGCCCTCGGTGATCGCGCTGCTGCGAGGGCGGCCTACGAGCGGGCGCTGATGCTGGATTCGACCCAGGGCGAGGCGCTGCGTGCGTTGGCCGAGATGCCTGACGCCGAGCAAGCGGCGGACGCGCTGCTCGAGAGGGTCGCCGCCGCGCTCGCGACAGCCGGATTGCCCGGCCGGACGCGTGGCGACCTGCTGTTCGCGCGCGGCCGCCTGCTCGACCAACGGGGAGACTACGCGGCCGCCTTTGCCGCTTTCGCCGAGGCCAACGCGCTGCGCCGCGCCGCCGTGCCCTATGACCGCGCTGCCCAGGCGGCATTCGTCGCCGCCGTCATCGAGACCTTCGGCGAGGACTTCCTGCGCCGCGCGGCGCCCCACGCCCAGGCGAGCGAGCGGCCGGTGTTCGTGATCGGCATGCCGCGCGCCGGTACCTCACTGGTCGAGCAGGTCCTTGCCAGCCACCCGGCGGTGCACGGCGCTGGCGAACTGACCTTCTTCCCGGAGCGCGTGCCGGCACTCACGCGCCGCGCGGGACAGGGCGCGACCTTTCCGCGTGGCATGGGCCGCCGCACGGACGCGCTCGCGGCCCTCGGACCTGCCTACCTCGACCTGCTCGCCGCGCGTGGCGGGTCGGCGGCGCGGGTCATCGACAAGATGCCGTACAACTTCCTGTACCTCGGTGTGATCGGCGCGCTGTTCCCCCACGCCCGCGTGATCCACGTGCGCCGGCACGCGGTCGCCACCTGCCACTCCATCTTCACGCGAGACCTGGCCGGCAGTCACCCCTATTCCTACGACCTCGAGAGCCTGGGCGAGGCGTGGCTGGGCTACGCGCGGCTCATGAACCACTGGCGCGAGCGGCTGTCGATGCCGTGGTGCGAGGTCCGGTACGAGGCGCTGGTGGCCGATCTCGAGGGCGAGGCGCGGCGCATGGTCGGGTTCCTCGACCTGCCCTGGGATCCGGCCTGCCTGCGTTTTCACCAAAGCCCGCGGGCGGTGGCCACGGCCAGTCAGTGGCAGGTACGGCGGCCGCTCTACGGTGAGGCCCGGGAACACTGGCGGTACTGCGCTACGCAGCTCGAGCCACTGATCGCCACGCTCCGTGCCGGTGGCTGGCGGGAGGACGCGTGAGCGTGGCGCCTGAGGCGGATCTGCTGGTCCTGCGCGCCGCCATGGGCATCTCGCGCGGCGACTTCCTGCGGGTCATGCCGAGCCTCCTGGGCGAGGCCGAGATGCAGGTGGCGGAGGCCTGCGTGAGGGCGCAATGGCCCGACGGCTGGCGGCTCGAAGCGCGACTGGTTGCGGAGGGCGAACGGCGCATCGCGGCTCTGCGCCTGCCGGTGGCGGACGTCGAACTGCGCTTTGTGGACGCGCCGGGTGACTGGGTGCGGGCCTTCATGCAGCGCTTCGACCGCGCTTTTCACAAGGGCGGCGGCTGAAGCTCGCACCATGACGGCCGCCATACTGCTCCGGATTGTGGCGAACGAGCGTTGTTTGGTAGCAACAGATTCAACAAATCGCCGCAAGTAGCGGAGTTTTTTGTTGTATAAGTGTTGGCACGCCAATTTTTATGAACTAGAATCGACCACGATTTAAACTTCGCCGACCACCCAAGGCCGTCCGGCAATAACAACAACAGGCCGGGCACGCGAAGTAGGTAGAGCGCTCGACATTGGGTCAGCAAATAAGAGCCTTAGTCCTTAGAGTTAGGAGGAAGTGATGGCGATACAGAATTCGAAGACCAGGATTGCCGCGGCCGTAGGCGCCGCAATGGGCGCCGGTCTCGCCGCTCCCGCGGGAGCAGTTGTGGTGGTCGGTGGGGACAACGGTTGGGAAGTGAGCTTCGACGGCAACGTCAACGCCTTCTACACCGTCGGCGACTACGATGCCGGTTACGTCACCGAAACCGCCAACAAGACTGCCAGCCGTGTGCACACCGGCTTCCTGCCCGCGTTCTTCAGCTTCAACGTCAAGTCGCCGACCATCGACGGCATGACCGGCAGCGCGCGCATCAGCTTCGCTCCGACCATCCAGACGGGTGGCGCCAAGACCCAGTTCTCCTCGCAGTCGGGCAGCGTGGGCCCGGTGCCCGGCATCAACGGTGCAACGATCGATACTCGTGAAGTCGTCGCCAACCTGAGCGGTGGCTTCGGTGAAGTGAGCTTTGGTCGCACACTGTCGCTGTTCGGTCGCAATGCCATCCTGAACGACATGACGCTGTTCGGCGTTGGTTTCGTGCCCGGCGGCGACTCCTTCGGTTCGATCACGTTCGGTCGTGTCGGCCACGGCTACACCTACCCGGACTTCGCCGCTCGTTTCGCTTACACCACGCCGGTGGTGAACGGCTTCCAGGCCGCCTTCGGCGTGTATGACCCGTCGACCTTCGACGGCGTGACCGCTTACAACGCGGGCGCCGGCGGTGTCGGCAGCCTGCTGGACGAGAACCGCACCCCGCGCTTCGAGGGTGAGGTCAGCTACTCCACCGCCTTCCCGGGCGGTAACGTCAAGCTGTGGGCCGACGGCCTGTGGCAGGACACCGAGTCGAGCTGCACTGGTCCGGCAGCGACCGCCGGTGGCGTCGCGGCGCAGTGCGGTGATTTCAGCACCGTCGCCTGGGGCGTGGGTACCAAGGTCGGCTACCAGGGCTTCGAGTTCGTCGGTTACTACCACGACAATTCGGGTCTCGGCCTGACCGCGCAGTTCAACGGCAACGCGGCCTACGTGGACGCCGGTGGCCAGCTCCAGGAGCGCGACGGCGACGGCTTCTACGTGCAGGGCACCTACACCATCGCCACCAAGACCAAGGTCGGCGTGTCCTACGGTGAGGGCAACCTCGACGGTCTGGACGTGGGCGACACCGCCATCAACGGTGTGAACACCCATGTCGAGCGCCAGCTGTGGACGGTCGGCGTGTATCACGACGTCAGCTCCTGGCTGCGTCTGATCGCCGAGTACAACCGCGGCGAGCTGAACACGCACACCCCGGGCAAGAACCCCGGCGCCAACACCTTCAGCGTCGGCAGCTTCCTGTTCTGGTAAGTTCTGTCTCGCGGTGCAAGCCGCGTTGAGAGAAAGGCGCATCCTCGGATGCGCCTTTTTTTTCGTCCCGTTGAATTACATCGTCGGCGCTTTGGTCAAAGGCAGGGCCTTGGCTATAATCCGGCGGCCCGCCTCACCTTCATTTCTGCGCCGAAGAATCCATGAAAAGATTTCCGCCAAACCTCCCGCGCTCGCTTGCCCTGGTGCTGGCCGGTAGCTTGTTCGCGAGCACTGCCGCGGCGCTCGATCTGCTCCCGAGCTTCTTCGAGAAGCCAAGGATCACGGCGACCATCTGGGAACTCGGTGAGCAGTACGTGAACCTGGTGGAGATCGAGAAGGGCGCGGTGCCGAACGATCATCCCGCGACGCTCGATCCCATCGAGGTTGAGCAGGCGCTGGCCTCCTTGCAACTGTGGACCAAGGGAGGCGTGTTCCGCGACGAGCAGTCGACGCCGGTATTCAGTAAGAGCCAGGCGGGCAGCATCGCGCGCTTCGTGGTTGATGCGCTGTCCAAGGCTTCGCCACAGGAGGACGTGACCTTCAACCTGCGCGGCTACGCGGACGTCATGCTGTCCGTCGCCAAGGAGCGCGAGTGGACCACCGGGCGCGTGTTCGTCAAGGACGGCAAGCTCAATCTCATCATCGGCGAGTATCACAAGCGCATCGACAAGGGAAAGAAGAACGTCGAGGGTTCGTTCGGCATCACCGAGGACTACCGTGACGTGAACTTCGACATCGCCGGACGCAACAGCAAGGGCCACATGCCGGGACGCATCGTGAACACCGCCGGCGTCGAACTCGGCGCGGAGTCGCGGCCGGACTGGGTCAGCATCGAGGTGCTCAAGGCCGCGAAGGCCTATCGCGACGTGCAGACACCGGTGGCGCAGCGCAAGGAAGAAGAGAAGATGCGCAACGAGGCCGCCAAGCTCACGCTCGAGCGCCGCGAGATGCGCGAGGAGATGGCGCGCATGCGCAAGGAACTGCAGACCCTGCGTGAAGGCGGCGCGGCCGGCACCGGCGCCGCGAGCAGCACGCAGAGCCTCGAGGAGCGCCTGGGCAAGCTGCAGCAGTTGCTGGACAAGGGACTGATCAGCGCCGACGACTTCAAGCAGCGCAAGCGCGCCATCCTCGAAGAGATCTGAGCACGGTTCACATCGTCTCCGCGAGCAACGACGGTCCGCGCGTGCGCACGCTGTATCCGCCCCTGGCGCCCCACACCACGCTGCGCCTCGCGGTGGGCGAGGGACATGAACTGCATGTCGAACGCTGCGGCACGCCGGGCGGGCTCCCGGTCGTGTTTCTGCATGGGGGCCCCGGCTCGGGCTGCAAGCCCGACCACCGCCAGTTCTTCGATCCGCGTCGCTACGACATCGTGCTGTTCGATCAGCGCGGCGCGGGCCGTTCCACGCCCCAGGGCGGCGTGCGCGCCAACGACACCTGGCGCCTGGTCGCCGACATGGAAACCATCCGCGCGCGCTTCGGGCTGGAGCGCTGGGTACTGTTCGGCGGCTCCTGGGGCTCGACCCTTGCGCTCAGCTACGCCCTGACCCACCCGGAGCGGGTGCTGGCCATGGTGTTGCGCGGCAGCTTCCTCGCGCGGCGCCAGGACCTCGCGTGGTTCGCCGGCGAGGGCGCGCACCGGCTGCTGCCCGTGCAGTGGCAGCGCTTCCTGGACACGAGCGGACTCGTGCCGGGCGCGGATCTCACTCGCGAGGTGCACGCCGCCGTACTGGGCGAGGACGAGACGCGCGCGGCCACAGTCGCGCTCGCCTGGGAGAACTGGTCGACCGCGGTGGTGATGTATTCGCTGGACGGCGGCGGCGAGTCCGCCACGCCCGTCACCGCGCCCACGACGGTCCCCACGCCTGATCCCTCGTCGGCGCGCAGCGCGCTCGTCAAGGCGCGCCTGGAGATGCACTACGCCCGACACGGGTATTTCCTGCGCGAGAACCAGCTGCTGGAGGACGCCGCGCGCCTGCCCAAGGTGCCGACCGTGATCGTGCACGGCGCGCGCGACATCACCTGTCCGGCCGAGGCGGCCTGGGCGCTGCACCGCGCGCTGCCCGGCTCGCGTCTCGAGATCCTGCGCACCGCCGGTCACCTGTCCAGTGAGACGCCGATGATCGATGCGCTGGTGCGCGCGGCGGACGAAGTGGCGGGCGCACTCGAGGCGCGTTGAGCACGGGCGATGTTCGATACTCTGCGCGACGACACCCGCCCGCTGATCATGGGCATCCTGAATCTCACGCCCGACAGCTTTTCCGATGGCGGCCGGCACAGCGAAGTGGACGCGGCCTGCGCCTACGCGATGCGCATGGTCGAGGAAGGCGCGGATCTGATCGACCTGGGCGGCGAATCGACGCGCCCTGGCGCCGCGCCGGTGAGCGCGGAGACTCAGCTCGCCCGCGTGCTGCCGGTATTGCGTGCGCTGCTCGGCGCCTTGCCCGCGCGCGTCGCGCTCAGCATCGACACGCGCTCACCCGAAGTCGCCGACGCCTGTCTCGCCGCCGGCGCGCGCGTGGTCAACGACGTCTCCGGCGCGCGCGAGCCGGGCATGTTGGAGGTCATCGCGCGCCATGGCGCCGCGCTGGTGCTGATGCACATGCAGGGCATGCCCGCGACCATGCAGCTCGAGCCGCGCTACCAGGACGTGGTCGCCGAAGTGCGCGACTACCTGCTGGCGCGCGCGGCGACCGCGCGCGCGGCGGGCATTCCCGCGCAGCGCATCGCGCTCGACCCCGGCATCGGCTTCGGCAAGAACCGTGCACACAATCTCGCGCTGCTGGCCGCGCTCGACGAGTTCGTCGGCTGCGGCTACCCGGTGTTGCTCGGCACCAGCCGCAAACGCTTCATGGGCGCGATCTGCAGCGAGACCGAGCCCACCGAACTCCTCGGTGCGACCTGTGCGACCACCGCGCTCGGCGTGGCGGCGGGCGTGCGGATTTTTCGTGTGCACGACGTGAAGGCCAACCGCCAGGCGGCGGACGTGGCCTGGGCCATCGCCGCCCGTTGAGCGACCGCGCTCAGCCGAGCGCGCGGGAGTTGCGGGTGTTGCGAAAGACCAGCGGCTTGGTGGTCCCGGCCGCGGCGGCGCGTTCGATCCGCTCCACTTCCTCGACCAGCGCCGCGTGGCGTGGCGAACGATCGCATACCGGATCGGTCGCGCTCGCGTCGCCGGTCAACAGGTAGGCCTGGCAGCGGCAGCCGCCGAAATCCTTGGTCTTGTCCGGACAGCTGCGGCAGGGCTCCTGCATCCACTCGAAGCCGCGAAAGCGCGCGAAGGCCGGCGATTCGTTCCAGATGTAGTCGATGCTTTGATCGCGCACGTTGGGAAACTCGAGTCCCGGCAGGTGCTGCGCGGCGTGACAGGGCAGGGCGCTGCCGTCCGGCGCGACGGTCAGGAAGATCGACCCCCAGCCGTTCATGCAGGCCTTGGGCCGATTCTCGAAGTAGTCGGGCACGACGTAGATGATCTTCATCCGGTCGCCCATCTCGGCCTGGTAGCGTTTCGCGACCGCTTCGGCGTGACGCAGCTGTTCGCGGGTCGGCAGCAGGCCTTCGAGATTCAGGCGCGACCAGCCGTAGTACTGGGTGCTGGCGAGCTCGACGAAGTCCGCCTCGAGCTCGATGGTCATGCGGATGATGTCTTCGATCTGGTCGATGTTCTGGCGGTGGATCACCACGTTCAGGACCATCGGGTAATCGTGCGCCTTCACCGCGCGCGCCATGGCGCGCTTGTGCGCGAAGCTCGCCGTGCCGCCGAGGTAGTTGTTCAGCTCCTCGTTGCTGGCCTGGAAGCTGATCTGGATGTGATCGAGCCCGGCTTCGCGCAGGCGCGCGACCCGCGCCTCGTCCATGCCGACGCCCGACGTGATGAGATTGGTGTAGTAGCCGAGCGCGCGTGCCTCGGCGGTCAGGATCTCCAGGTCGTCACGCAGCAGCGGCTCGCCGCCGGAGAAGCCGAGCTGCATCGCGCCGAGCGCGCGCGCCTCGCGCAGCACGCGCAGCCAGTCCTCGGTGTCGAGTTCCTGTTTGCGCTGCGCGAAATCCAGCGGATTCGAGCAGTAGGGACACTGCAGCGGGCAGCGGTAGGTGAGCTCGGCCAGCAGCCACAGCGGCTTGCCGGCGATGTCAGTAGGTGATCCAGCCATTGCCTTCGGCCTGTTCGAGGAAGCGGCGCACGTCGTCGTCCAGCGGCGCGCCGCCGAACAGGGCTTTCAGTTCGGCGATGATGGCCTCCACGCTGCGCTGGCCGTCGACGCGCTTCAGGATCTCACCCGCGCTCGCGGAGAGCTTGACCATGCCCTCCGGGTAGAGCAGCACGTGACAGTCCTGGGCCGCTTCCCATTGAAAGCGGTACATGCGTTTCAGCACCGGCACACGGGCGTCCTGCGGGGCGGCGTTCATGCGTCGCACCCATGAAAGGGCGGCATGTCGGCGACGTAGGCGAGCCACATCGCGTCCAGCATGGTCCACAGCACGTTCAGCTTGAACTGCAGGATGGCGAGCGCGTATTCCTGCTGTGCACGGGTCTCGAAATGCGCGAGCGTGACGGCGAGGCCGTGTTCGACGTCGCGTCGCGCCTCGGCCAGGCGCTTGCGGAAATATTCGTAGCCCTTGGCGTCGATCCAGGGGTAGGCGGCGGGCCAGTTGTCGAGCCGGCGCTGGTGGATCTCCGGCGCGAACATCTCGGTCAGGGACGAGCAGGCCGCTTCTTCGAACGTCGCGCCGCGCGCGAAATTCACATAGGCATCGACCGCGAAGCGCACGCCGGGCAGCACGTGGCGCTCGTCCTCCAGCTCAGCGCGGGTCAGGCCGACGGCCTCGCCGAGACGCAGCCAGGCTTCGATGCCGCCTTCCTCGCCGGCCAGGCCGTCATGATCGATGATGCGCTGCACCCACAGGCGGCGCGCTTCGCGATCACGGCAGTTGGCCATCACCGCCGCGTCCTTCACCGGGATGCTGGTCTGGTAGTAGTAACGGTTGGCCACCCAGCCCTGCACCGCGCCCCGCGGCAGTTCGCCGGCATTCATGCGCCGGTGAAACGGGTGATTGATGTGGTAGTAACGCTGCTTGGCGCGCAGCTGCGCTTCGAACTCGGCGCGCGACCAGGCGAGGGCGCTGCTCGGGATGGGCGGCTTGACGGCGAACTGGACCACGATGTGCGGCACTTCGAAAGCGGGCGGACGAGCCGCCGTGGGTGAAAAGACACGGGGTCGCCTGAGCGACCCCGGTCCCGTACATTAACGGTTGTTGATGTACATCGTCACTTCGAAGCCGAAGCGAACGTCGTTGTAGGCAGGCGTTTCCCACTGCATGACTGGAACTCCCAACTTGCGGTGAATGTTCAGAAACCGGAGTTTCTCCCCGACCTTGCACATGCGAACATGCGAAGGACACTCTGCCCAAGCAGGCTCCGTGCCAGGGCGGCGCGCGCAAGGCGCCCCGCGCAAGCTGATTTCTCTCAGCAAGATCAGACGCTTGGCGACGCACCCGCGGACGCCGGCCCGACCCGCGACGCGTCACCCTGGCGAGCGCTCGTGTGCAGCCAGGCCCCTGGTTGCTGACAGCCAGTCAGGGCGCGGTTCGCCATGATCTTCGAAGGCGTGATCGCCACCCGTGACGCGGCCGGCGCGCCGCATCTCGCGCCCATGGGATTCAGGCGCGAGGGCACGCGCCTGTCGGTCGCACCCTACGTGCCGTCGGCGACGCTGGACAACCTGCGCGGCGACGGTCGCGCGGTGATGAACCTGGTGGACGACGTGCGGGTGATTGCCGGCTGCCTCACGGGGCGACGCGAGTGGCCAGTGCTGCCCGCGACCCGCATCGCCGGTTGGCGCCTGGCCGAGTGCCTCGGTCACCTCGAACTCGAGGTACGGGTAATCGACGACCACCCCGAGCGGCCGCGTTTTCACTGCGACATCGTGCATCACGCCGAGCACGCGCCCTTCGCGGGCTTCAACCGCGCGCAGGCCGCGGTGCTCGAAGCCGCCATCCTGCATTCGCGCCTCGACTGGCTGGCGCCGGAGAAGCTGCGGGACGAGATGCGCTATCTCGCCATCGCGGTGGACAAGACCGCCGGACCGCGCGAGCGCGAGGCCTGGGACTGGCTGCTGGCGGCGATGGCCGCCCACCCTCGCCACCGACTGCGTTTGACGTCGTCCTGAGGCTTGCGCCGGCGCGCCCCTAACGCTTAGGTTTTCCGCTCGGGCGCGCGGCGCCCACGGTCGACAACGAGCGAGGTACGAACATGGGCTGGCGCGAACGCAAGCAGGACGAGGTGTACAGCGAGGACGAGGTCGAGGCACGCTTGAAAGAAGAGCTGCCGACCTGGACGCAGCAGGAAGGTTGGCTCAGGCGCAAGTACAAGACCTCGGGCTGGAAGGGCACGCTGATGGTGGTCAACACCATCGGCCACCTCGCCGAGGCGGCCTGGCATCACCCGGATCTCACCGTGTCCTACGCCTTCGTCAACGTGAAACTCATGAACCACGCGGCCAAGGGCATCACCGACAAGGACTTCGCGCTGGCGAAGAAGATAGAAGATGTGGTGATGTGGCAGCCCGGCAAGGAGCCCGGCTCGCCGCTGGAAGGCACGCCGGACGATCCGCGCTTCAAGTATGTGAAGTACGAGTAGCGTTAAAGCCTGCGATTCGAAAGGCTTCGACAGATCGCGGAGCTTTTCGATACCGCCAGAGCCCAACCAGATAAGCGGGTAGCTTGGGCGTAGCCGAGCTACTCTGCATCCGACGTGTCCGTAGTCTCTGTCCGAGAGAAGTTTCCGATGGGCCAACACGCAAGACCAATGGCGACGATGCTCTGACCAGCGGCCGGATCGCGCGAGCAGATGCAGGAGGGGCACCGAGCCTAGGCGGCAACTGCGAAAAAATCACAATCTAGGCTGCTATACGCGGCGGCATCAGCTAGGTTTACTGGTAATCCTCGTGAAGCCATCGCGATGAACTGGGGGAGGCAGCACCATGAGAGGCGAGTTTCTGATATGGGTTCTTGCTCTGAGCTTTGGCTTCACAATCGAGGCCAATGCTGCCGCATCGTGTCCCAATCTGATTGGGACGTGGCAGGCGAAGTATAAAATCGGTGGGCAGAGTTTCACTGATTCGATCGTCATACGAGTAACGTCCTCGACCGGCGCGTTATCGGGCGCTACAAGCCTTGGTGACAAGCTGCGAGGGTTTTGCAAGAACGGCACTGTGTGGATTACCGAAGAGTCGTCAAATAGTTATTTGGAAAGCTATTACTTTGTGAACGGTACCCCGGCTTTCGGGCGGCACACAGGAACTTACGAGTTCATCTTGCCTTTCGAGCTGTCCATCCATAACGCCACAATCAAGAAGATTTCAAAATCGACCACCCTTTCAGGAGCAGGGGCCAAGCTCGGCCCCAGTGAACTTGTTGACCCAACTGTAGCCCGGTACCAGAACAAGCATCAGAAAATCGATGCTGAGAAGGACGTTCGGACTCGCGAGGCAAGCGGCGAGAGCCTGGACTAGGCATTGACGGTGTCCAAGTCCCTTACGCTTGTCCGATGATTTACGCCAGACGAGCGTCGGGCCGCTTCGCCGTCCAGCCGCAGCACCGTAAAGTTGTCGAACGGGCGGCTGGAGCAACATCCGCATCAGACCCTGCGCAGCCGACAGGCGCCGCCCAAGGTCGAGGAGGGCTGTGATGGTCAGGAACGCCGGCGCGGACACTCAGTCCTCGCGCCGCCAGTCGCCGGAGCGTCCGCCCGACTTGGCGTCGAGTCCCAGGTCGGTGATCCGCATGCCGCGATCCACCGCCTTGCACATGTCGTAGATGGTGAGGAGCGCGACCTGCGCGGCGCACAGCGCCTCGATCTCGACGCCCGTGGGCCCGAAGGTCTCGGCGCTGGCGCGACAGCACACCGCCGGCGCGTCGGCGTCGAGGGTGAGCTCGATGTCCACGCGGGTGAGCGCGATGGGGTGGCACAGCGGTATCAGCTCGCTGGTCTTCTTCGCCGCCATGATGCCGGCCACCCGCGCCACCGCCAGCACGTCGCCTTTCTT
The DNA here is from genome assembly GCA_019747795.1 of Gammaproteobacteria bacterium. Lineage (GTDB taxonomy): Bacteria > Pseudomonadota > Gammaproteobacteria > JADJYF01. The sequence goes on from JAIEQK010000029.1 coordinate 26,026, forward strand.
GTGCGTGCCGGCGGCGATCTGCTCGAGGGTCGCGGCCTGCATCAGGATGCGACCGCTCGCCACGGCGCGGCGATGGGTGGCGGCCTTGCCGGCGACGTCGACCATGCGCGCATGGCCCTGGTGATCGAGGTGGGTGAGGTCGGCCATGGCCAGGGCTCCGATGCTGCGTGCGACAGGGTGTAGAATTCGAAGGCAACAGAACAGCTTCAACGCGAGGTCGAAGTGACGGTCAAGGTGCGCTTTTTCGCCAGTCTAGCGGAGACCATGGGGCGTCGCGAGATGGAACTGCCGCTCGAACCCGGTACCACCGTGAGCAGCATCTGGGCGGCGCTCACCGCCGACAAGCCGATGCCCCAGGGCGCGCTCTGCGCGGTCAACCACGATTACTGCACGTTGGAACAGCCGCTCGCCGACGGCGACGAAGTGGCGTTCTTCCCACCCGTCACGGGGGGCTGAAGTGGCGGTCCGCATCTGCGCCGAGCCCTTCGACCCGCTGGAAGAACTGCGGCGTCACCAGGCGGGCTTCGGCGCGGGGCGCGCCAAGGTCGGCGCGCTGGCGAGCTTCGTCGGCTCGATGCGCGACTTCAACGAGGGCGATGCGGTCAGCTCGATGGTGCTCGAGCACTATCCCGGCATGACCGACCGACAGTTGGAGGAACTCGCGGCGCGCGCCGCGGCGCGCTGGCAGCTCGCGGACATTCTCATCGTGCATCGCGTGGGGGAGATCCTGCCCGGCGACGACATCGTGCTGGTTGCCACCTGGTCCGCGCATCGCGCCCATGCGTTCGAATCCTGCCGCGCGGTGATGGAAGAGCTCAAGCACTCGGCGCCGTTCTGGAAAAAGGAGCGCACCGCCGCGGGCGAGCGCTGGGTGACGCGCAACACCCCGGCCAACAGCGCGGACTTCGAGACGCGAGGCTGAGGCGGTAAGCATGTGGGTCAAGGTGCTCGGATCGGCGGCGGGCGGCGGCTACCCGCAGTGGAACTGCAATCACCCCAACAGCCGCCGCGCGCGGGCCGGTGATCCGCTGGCGCCGCGCCGCACGCAGTCTTCCATCGCGGTCAGCGCCGACGGTGAACGCTGGGTGCTGTTCAACGCGTCGCCCGACCTGCGTCAGCAGATCAACGACACACCCGAGCTGCACCCGCGTCATGCGCTGCGCGAGAGCCCGCTGAAGGCGGTGGTGCTCACCAATGCCGACGTCGATCACGTGGCGGGCCTGCTCAACCTGCGCGAGTCGCAGCCGCTGCGCGTCTATGCCACCGGCCGCGTGCTGTCGGTGCTCGCCGCGAATTCCATCTTCAACGTGCTGAACCCTGCTTTCGTCTCGCGCGAGGCGATGGCGCTGGACGGTGAATGCGCGCTTGCCGACGCTGCCGGCGACAGCCTGGGCTTCAGCGTCGTGCCCTTCGCCGTGCCCGGCAAGGTCGCGCTGTGGCTGGAGGACGCCACGCGCGGCCCGAACTTCGGCAGCGTGGAGGAAGACACCGTGGCGCTGGAAGTGCGCGCCGCAGGACGCACCTGCTTCTTCTACATCCCCGGCTGCGCGCGCATGACGCCGGCGCTGGCCGCGCGGCTGCGGGGCGCGCCGCTGGTGTTCTTCGACGGCACGCTCTACACCGACGACGAGATGATCCGCGACGGCGTGGGCGTGAAGACCGGCAGCCGCATGGGACACATGAGCGTGTCGGGCGCGGAGGGCACGCTGGCGGCCTTCGCCGACCTCGAGGTGCGGCGCCGCGTGTTCATCCACATCAACACCACCAACCCCATCCTCATCGCCGACACCCCCGAGCGCGCCGCGGTCGAAGCCGCGGGTTGGGAAGTGGCGTACGACGGCATGACCTTGGAACTCACATCAACGCGCTGAACGGCTGCACGTCCACCAGGGTGCCGGGCTCGACCTTGGCGGTGTCGAGGCCGAGGATGATGAAGCAGTCGCCCGCCGTCATCGACTGCAGGATGCCGGAGCCCTGGTCGCCAGTGGCCGTCACGCACAGTTCGCCGGTGACGTCGCGTGACAGCACGCCGCGCTGGAACTCGGTGCGGCCGGGGCGCTTCTTCAGCGTACCGGTGGTGCGCGCCTTCAAGGTCAGCAGTGAACTCGGCGTGCCGCCGGCCATCTTCTCGAGCGCCGGACGCACGAACTGGTAGAAGGTCACCATCACTGACACCGGGTTGCCGGGCAGGCCGAAGAAGCGCGCGGCGCCCAGCGTGCCGAAGGCCAGCGGCCGGCCGGGTTTCATCGAGACCTTCCAGAAGCGCACGTCGCCGAGCGCCGCCAGCACTTCGCGAATGTAGTCCGCCTCGCCGACCGAGACGCCGCCCGAGGTGATCACCACGTCGGCGATGGCGGCCGCCTCGCGGAAGCGCGCCTCGACCAGGTCACGACGATCGCGCACCACGCCGAGATCCAGGATCTCCACGCCGGCGCGCGTCAGCATCGCGAACAGCGTGTAGCGATTGCTGTCGAAGATCTCGCCCGGGCCGAGCGTTTCGCCGATGGATCGCAGTTCGTCGCCGGTGGAGAAATACGCGACGCGCACGCGCCGATGCACGTCCACCTCGCCGATGCCGAGCGAGGCGATCACGCCGAGCTCCGCCGGACCCAGGCGGCGGCCGGCGGCGAGCGCGCACTGGCCACGCACCATGTCCTCCCCCGCCGCGCGCACGTTCTGACCAGGTTTGTGCGCGCCGTCGATCTCGACCTCGTCGCCGTGGCGGAGCGCATGTTCCTGCATCACCACCACGTCGGTGCCGGGCGGCACGGCGGCACCGGTCATGATGCGCACTGCCTGGCCGGCCCCCAGGCTGCCGGCGAAGGGATGGCCCGCGAAAGCGCTGCCGATCACCCGCAGCCGTCGTGTGCCCTCGAGCGGCAGGTCGGCCGCGCGCACCGCGTAGCCGTCCACCGCCGAATTGGTGTGGGCGGGCAAGTCGAACGGTGCGGCGATGGGCGCCGCGAGCACGCGGCCCAGTGCCGCGCGAAGGTGTAGACGCTCGATGCCGGCGAGCGGCTCGCACTGACCGAGGATGCGCGTCAGCGCCTCGTCGCAGCTGAGCGAAGTCTGGTCGTAGTCGTCGTCGCAGGAAGCGTCGCGGGGCAGGTTCATGGTTGCAATCTATGCTCGTGAAGTCGCGGGGCGCAAGCCGGCGCCGGTCTGCAGACGGCTGTCTATCCAGGCGGCGAGCGCAGGTGGTGCGTCGAGGTCGAACACCGGCAGCGCGCACGCCGGTGGTGGACGCGCATTGCTCGCGAGCGCGATGGTGTCGGCGCGGAGTTCGCCGCGCCAGTCGCCGTCGCGCTCGACGCGGTGGATCTCGATGCGCGGCAGCGCCACGCCGCGGTAGCCTTCGACCAGCAGCAGGTCCAGCTCGGTCAGCGCGAACCGGCGCGCGAGCGTCGTGAGCTCGGCCTCGTCGGCGCGCGCCGCGTGCGGCACGGCGCCGCTCAACAGCCAGCGCCGGGGTGTCACCAGCATCACTTCGCCGGCGCCCGCTTCGCGCAGCACTCGAGTGTCCTTGCCGGCGGGCGCATCCTCGACATCGTGATGGGTGTGCTTGAGCGCGGCGACGCGCCGGCCATGCGCCACCAGCCAGGCGGTCAGCGCGCGGAGCAGCGTGGTCTTCCCGCTGCCGCTCTCGCCCCGCACGCCGAGCAGGGGTACGCCGTCCACCGTTTCGATCATGCGGCGGCGAGGCGCTGGCTGGCCGCGACGAGATCCTGCGGCGTGTTGAGATTGGCGAGCGCCGCGCGCTCGGCGTCCAGGTCGACCTCCACCAGCGCCTGTTGCCGATACCAGCGCTCGACCTTGCGCTCGCCCGCGAGCAGCGCGCTGCGCGCGGCATCGACGAGTTCGGTGGCAAGCAGCGCGAACATCGGTTGCAGGCCGTCGGCGGTGCGCGCGACGGCCAGCGTGGCGCCCGCGCGCCGACGCGCGGCCTCCAGTGTCGCCACCAGGTGGAGGGGCAGGAAGGGACTGTCGCAGGGCACGATGGCGAGCAGCGGCGCGGGGCACCAGGCGAGCGCCGTGGCGATCCCGGCCAGCGGGCCGGCGCCGTCGTCCGACGCCGCGTCCGGAAGCACGGTCGTGGCGAGGGTGCGATAGCTCTCCAGGTTGCGATTGGCGCTGATGGCGAGTGCCCGGACCTGCGGCGCGAAGCGCGCCATCACGTGCGCCACCAGCGGTCGTCCCGCGAGCTCGACCAGCCCCTTGTCCAGGCCGCCGAGGCGGCTGCCCCTGCCGCCGGCGAGTATGCAGCCGGCGACCGCTTGCGAGGACAGGGTCATGAGCGCCCGGGCGTGCGCGGACGGCGCAGTGGAACGACGCTGCCGAAGTCGCGTTGCACCACGGCCAGTCGACCACCGTCCAGGTGCAGGTGGAAGTCGACGAGCGCGAGGAGCGGCGCCGGCTCGTGGGTGGCGACCACCACGCTGGCGCCGCGTGCGCGTCGCTCGGCGATCAAGGTCTGCACCAGGCGCTGGTTGGCGCCATCGAGGTTGGCGCCGACTTCATCCAGCAGCAGCAGGCTCGGATCGAGCAGGCGCGCGCGGCCGAGCGCGACGCGCTGCTGTTCGCCGAGCGACAGGGCGCGCGCGTGGCGCAGCGCCAGGGCGTCGAGGTCCGCCCACGCGAGCGCCTGGTCGACCTCTGCGTCGCGCGTCGCGCGCGGTTCGTCCCGCTGGCGCAGTCCGTAGGCGAGGTTGTCCCGCACGCTGCCGTCGAACATGTAGGGCGTCTGGTGCAGGTAGACGTGCCTGCCGCGGCAGTAGCGTGCGGCCGAGCCGCGTGCCATCTCCACGCCGCGACAGCGCAGGCTGCCCGCGTCGGCGAGCAGCAGACCGGCAAGCAGCTTGAGCAGCGTGCTCTTGCCCGCGCCGTTCGCGCCGGTCAGCAGCAGGGTGCGGCCGCGGTCGATGCGCAGGCGTTCGACGTCGAGAATGCGGCGCCCGTCGCGCCGGACCTCCACGGCGCCGAGTTCGATGAGCGCTTCGCCGCCGCTCATGCCCAGGCCGCGGGACGCGCGTTGCCCTGCAGCCAGGACAGCGCGAAGTTCAGCACCAGCGCAACCGCCAGCAGCACCACGCCGAGTGCGATGCCGGTGGCGAAGGCGCCCTTGCTGGTTTCGAGCGCGATCGCGGTGGTGACATTGCGCGTGTGGTAGAGGATGTTCCCGCCGACCATCATCGAGCAGCCGACCTCGGCGACGATGCGGCCGAAGGCCGCGATGAACGCCGCCAGCAGCCCGAAGCGCAGCTCGTGGGCCACGGTCAGGAGTGCGCGCCACGGCGCCGCGCCGAGCGTGAGTGCCGCCTCCCACGCGCGTCGATCGCCATCGCGCAGCGTGCCGTGGGCGAGCGCCACCAGCAGCGGCAGGCACAGCAGGAACTGGCCGATGACCATCGCCGTCGGCGTGAACAGCAGGTGCAGGTCGCCGGCCGGTCCGCGCGCCGAGAGCAGCAGGTAGAGCAGCAGGCCGACCAGCACCGCCGGCACCGCCGTCAGCGTGTTGAACAAGGTGACGAGCAGGCGCTGGCCGGGAAAGCGCAGGTAGGCGAGCGCGAAGGCCGTGACCAGGGCGAGAGGCGCGGCGCAGGCCAGCGCGCGCAGAGACACCGACAGGGACAGCCCGATGATCGACCACAGCGCGCGGTCGCCGGAGATCAGCAGGCGCAGTGCGTCGGCGAGCGCCTGTTCGAGTTCGACCGCGCCGCCCACGCTCGTCGTCCCACCTGTCGCTCAGCCGCCGGTGTGGCTCATGTGACGGAAGATCAGCGGCTGCTCGCGCAGGTCGAAGTCGTGGCCCTTGGGCTTGATCGCCATGCTCGCGACGATCGCCTGCTTGAGCGCATCCAGATCCCCAGGGTGGCTGCGCAGCACCTCGCGCAGATCCACCGAATGCTCCTGCCCCAGGCACAGCAGCAGCCGGCCCTCGGCGGTTACCCGCACGCGATTGCAGTCGCCGCAGAAGTTGTGGCTGTGCGGCGAGATGAAGCCGACGCGCGTGCCGGTCTCCGCCAGGCGGAAATAGCGCGACGGGCCGCCGGTGGTCTCGGTGGTGGGCAGCAGGGTGAAGCGGCGCTCGAGGTCGGCGCGAATCTCGTCGCTGGAGTAATAGGCCTCGGCGCGATCGTGGTCGCCGATGGTGCCGAGCGGCATCTCCTCGATGAAGCTGATGTCCATGCCGCGCGAGGACGCGAACTCGACCAGCGGGACGACTTCATCGTCGTTGCGATGCTTCAGGATCACCGCGTTGATCTTGACCTTGTCGAACCCGGCGGCGAGCGCCGCGTCGATGCCGGCCAGCACCTGGTGCAGGTCGCCCACGCGGGTCAGGCGCCGAAAACGCTCGGCGTCCAGGGAATCGAGGCTGATGTTGATGCGTTTCACGCCGGCGGCGCGAATGTCCTGCGCCATGTGCGGCAGCTGCGAGCCGTTGGTGGTCAGCACCAGCTCCTGCAGCTGCGTCAGCGCGCCCAGTTCGCGCATCAGCTTGAGCACGTTGTTGCGCACCAGCGGTTCGCCGCCGGTCAGGCGAATCTTGCGTACGCCGAGTTCGGCGAAGGCGCGCCCCACCAGCGCGAGCTCCTCGAGGGTGAGGATGCGCGCGCGCGGCAGGAAGGTCATCTGCTCGTCCATGCAGTACACGCAACGGAAGTCGCAGCGGTCGGTGACGGAGATGCGCACGTAGTCGACCACGCGACCGAAGCGGTCGACCAAGCGCGGGGGAAACTGTGCCGGGCGATTCATGATCCGCAGGAAAACAGGTGGGCCTGAGCCGATTCTAGCACGCGAGATTCGCGGGGATTCCCGCAATTTCCGCCGGGAATCAGCGCTGCGTCCAGTGGCTGTAGGGCTGCTCGACGAGCCGCGAGTTGTAGTAGCGGGGATCGTCGGACACTTCCGCGCCGAGCCAGGGCGGACGCTCGAAAGTCTCGTCCACCGCCGCGAGCTCGAGTTCCGCCACCACGAGGCCCGCGTTCGCGCCGTGGAACTCGTCGATCTCCCATTCGTGCCCGCCGTGGCGCAGGTAGTGACGGGTCTTCTCCAGGGTGCGCGCACCGCACAGGGCGCGCAGCATCTGTTCGGCGTCGGCCACCGGCAGCGGATACTCGAACTCCAGCCGCTCGATGCCGAGCGTCGCGCTCTTGATGTTCAGCCGCGCGTCGTCGTCGCTGATGCGTACCCGCACCGAGCACTCGTCGTTGCCGGCGAGGTAGCCCTGCAGCATGCGCTCGCTACGGTGGGCGTGCTCGCGCCACGAGGCGTCGCGCAGCAGGAACTTGCGTTCGATCTCGATGGCCACGGCGGCCTCCGTCGAGGGTGAGGCCGAGATATACAATGGCCCTCCATGGGGGGCAAGCCACAGCACGCAGCGCCGCCGGCCGCCCCGGACGGCGCCGGTCAGCGTGTGCGGATCGCAGCCGTGGCCCTGCTGGGCTTCGCCTCCGGGCTGCCGCTCGCGCTCTCCGACGGCACGCTGCAGGCCTGGCTGACCGTGGCCGGCGTCGACGTGGAGCGCATCGGCGCGTTTTCCCTGGTGGGGCTGCCCTATGCGCTCAAGTTCCTGTGGGCGCCACTGCTCGATCGCTACCAGCCCGGCTGGCCCGGCCGGCGGCGCGACTGGATGCTGCTCACGCAGCTCATGCTCGCGGCCCTGCTGTTCCTGGTCGGCACGCTGGATCTCGCGAGCGGCGCCCTGCCGCTGCTGGCGCTGACCGCGCTGGCGCTCGCCACGCTGTCGGCCACCCAGGACATCGCCATCGACGCCTATCGCACCGAGGTGCTGCGTGAACGCGAGCGTGGCCTCGGCGCCGCCTGGGGCGTGACCGGCTATCGCCTCGGCATGCTGCTGAGCGGCGCCGGCGCGCTGCTCCTGGCCGACAGCCTCGGTTTCGCGCGGGTCTACCAGCTCATGGCCGGCGCGCTGCTGCTGGGCGCGTTCACCAGCCTGGTGGCGCCGCGCGTGCCGGTGGACTGCGCGCCGCCGCGCGATCTCGCGGAGGCGGTGACGGCGCCGCTCGCCGAGTTCTTTCGCCGCGACGCCGCGCTGCCGCTCCTGCTGCTCGTGTTCCTGTACAAGCTCGGCGACGCCTTCGCCGGGCGCCTGACCACCACCTTCCTGCTGGGCCCGCTCGGCTTCTCGCTCACCGACGTCGGCACCATCAACAAGGGCCTGGGCCTGGTGGCGGCGGTGGCGGGGGCGCTGTTCGGCGCGCGTCTCATGCAGCGCCTGGGTCTGTACCGCGCGCTGATGCTGTTTGCAGCGCTGCAGGCGCTGACCAACCTCGGTTTTGCGCTCCTGGCGCAGAGCGCGAAATCCTATCCGCTGATGGCGGCGGTGGTGGGCCTGGAGAATCTCGCCGGGGGCATGGGCACGGCGGCCTACCTGGCGCTCTTGATGTCGATCTGCGCGCGCCGTTACACCGCCACCCAGTTCGCCTTGCTGAGCGCGGTGGCGAGCCTCGGCCGGGTGTTCGCCGGACCGCCCGCCGGCTGGATGGTGGCCCATGTCGGTTGGGCGCCGTTCTTCCTCGCGACCTTCGTGCTGGCCCTGCCGGCGCTGCTCATGCTGCGCTGGCAGCGGGCGCGCATCGAGGCCCTGGGCCGCGCCGAGGCCGAGCCGTGAACTGGCAGGCCGCGGCGCGGGCCGCGCGGCGAGTGGCGCTGGTGGCGGACAGCCATGGGCGGGTACTGCCGGAGGTGCTCGCCGGTCTCGTCGGCGTGGATCTGATCGTGCACGCCGGCGACGTGGGGGGCGCCCAGGTGCTGGAGGCCTTGGAGACCGTTGCCCCGGTGCTGGCGGTGAGCGGCAACAACGATCTCCCGACGCGCTGGCCGGCGGCGGAACGCGCGCGGCTGGCTGCGCTGTCAGCGAGCGCGGTGCTGCCGCTGACGGGCGGTCTGCTGGCGGTCGAGCACGGCCACCGCTTCGCCGCCGTCGCCACGCGTCACGCGCGTCTGCGCGCGGCCCATGCGGACGCGCGGTGGGTGCTGTACGGCCACAGTCACCGCTGCGTGGTGGACGCCGACGCTACGCCCTGGGTGCTGAATCCGGGCGCCTGCGGCGCGGCCCGCGCCTACGGCGGCGCGGGCTGGCTGGAACTGCGGCGCGTGGGCCGCGACTGGCAGGTCTGGAGTTCGCGCGAGGCGGCTCAGTCGCGCTGACCGCGGCCACCGCCCCGTTCACCGCCGCCCATGCGCCCGCCGA
>JAIEQK010000264.1 GCA_019747795.1 Gammaproteobacteria bacterium
CCTCCACACTCGGCGGGGCGGACAGCGGCGCGAGCTCGGCGGCGACGTCACGCAGCGCCGCGGTCAGGCGACGCTCGGCCTGGAGATGCGCGCGGCAGCGATCGCAGCGCGCGAGATGGGCGCGGACGTCCGCGCCGGCCTCGATGCGGCCGGCGGCGATGTCCGCCACCAGCCAGTCAAACTGCGCGCAATTCATAGTCTTCACTCCTTTCCGGCAGCATGCCGGGGGCCGCGAGGGCCGCGGCCAGCGCCTTGCGGGCGCGATTGAGACGCGAGCGCACGGTGCCGATGGGCACTTCGAGGATGCGCGCCGCCTCCTGGTAATCCAGTTCCTCCAGCTCGCAGAGGATGGTGACCTCGCGGTAGTAGGCGGGCAGCGCCAGAATCGCCTCGCGCAGCGCGCCGTGCTGCTGGGCGCGGCCCACCCAGTGGGAGGGTTCCAGGGGCTCGATCAGCAGTTCGTCCAGCGGCCCGCCCTCGTCGTCGTCCAGCGCGGCGTAGCGCTGGGCGTCCCGCCAGTGGCGGCGCAGCAGGTTGCGCGCCATGCCGAGCAGGTAGCCACGCAGGTCGCCCTGGGCGGGGTCGTAACTGTGGTTGTCGATGAGCTGCATGAACACTTCCTGGGTGACGTCCGCCGCCGTGCTCTCGGCGCCGCAGTAGACCATCGCAAAACGGAACACCCGCTGCTGGTGGCGCTGGTAGAGCGTGCTGAACGCCGCGCCGTCGCCGCATTGCATGCGCTGCAGCAGTTCGGTGTCGGTCGGCGTCATGGGCCTTGGCGGTCCTCTGGGCTGGTCAATCGGGTTGCCGCGGCGCGCCGGCAAAGTTCCCGGCGACTCGTCCGCGCTTTGACGCGGTGACCGATTTCGCATACACCAGCCGCTCCACCGGAGACCTAGAGGAAGCCACCGTGCCGGACCTGCTGGTAGACATTCGCGATTCCATCGCCACCCTCACCTTCAACCGCCCCGAGGCGCGCAACGCGCTCAGCATGGAATTGCGCACCATGATGCTCGACACCCTGCAGGCCATCGAGCACGACGACAGCGTGCGCTGCGTGGTGCTGCGCGGCGCCGGCGACAACTTCATGGCCGGCGGCGACGTCAAGAGCATGGCCCAGCTGATCCAGCAGCCGGCCGACAAGCTCGAGCCTGTCTACCAGAACCGCATCCACGAACTGCACCCCATCATGTACACCATGCGGCGCATGGGCAAACCCATCATCGCGAGCGTGGCCGGCGCGGCGGCCGGCGCCGGGGTCAGCGTCGCGCTGTGCGCGGATCTCGTGATCGCCGCCGACGACGCCTTCTTCACCCTCGCCTACTGCCATATCGGCACCAGCCCGGACGGCTCGGCCAGCTTCCAGCTGCCGCGCGCCATCGGCATCAAGAAGGCGCTGGAGATGGCCTTGCTCGGCGACCGCGTCAGCGCGCAGAAGGCGGCCGACATGGGCATGATCAATTTCGTCGTGCCGGCGGCGGAACTGGAGGCCGAGACCGCCAGGCTCGCCACGCGCCTCGCCAACGGTCCGACCCACGTCTACGGCAACACCAAGAAGCTCTTCTACCGCTCGCTCGAGAACGAGTTCGAGTCCCAGCTGCAGCTCGAGGCCGAGATGTTCGCCGACTGCGCGGTGCGCGCCGACTTCCGCGAGGGCGTGACCGCGTTCGTGGAGAAGCGCAAGGCGAAGTTCACCGGGCGGTGATCGCCTGTAGGTCGGGTTTCAACCCGACATTCATTGCCAGAGGCTTCATGGAAGCCCTGGAACGAATGTCGGACTGAAGGAACTTCTGAAGAAGTCCCCGATCAAGGCGGGAACGAGGTCTTGAGGGATTCTGGGATGGGCAAGCAGCTGAGTTTCGGCGAGGGCTTTCAGAAGTACGCGAAGACGACGAAGCGGTCAGTATTCCTGTCGGAGATGGACCGGGTGGTACCGTGGACTGAGCTGTGCGCGTTGGTCGAGCCGGTCTACCCGGTGGCGGGCAATGGCCGTCCGCCCCGACCGCTCGAGCAGATGCTGCGGGTGTATCTGCTGCAGCAGTGGTTCAACCTGTCAGACCCGGCGGCCGAGGACGCGCTGTACGACTCGCTGTCGATGCGGCGCTTCGTGGGCTTGGACCTCGGTGAAGAGTCGGCACCTGACGAGACGACGCTGTGCCGGTTTCGGCATCTGCTGGAGAAACACCGGCTGGGCGAGGCGATATTCCGGTGCGTGATGGCGCACCTCAAAGCTCATGGTCTGAAGGTCGGCACGGGCACCATCGTGGACGCGACGGTGATCAGTGCGCCGCAGTCGACGAAGAATCGAGAAGGGAAGCGCGATCCTGAGATGGCGTCTGGCCGGAAGGGTAACCAGTGGCACTTCGGAATGAAGGCGCACATTGGGGTGGACAGTGAGACGAAGGTCATCCACTCAGTGGCGGCGACACCTGGGAATGCGGCTGACGCGAACAGCATCGGCGCGCTGCTGCACGGTGGAGAAACGGCGGTGTGGGGCGACGGGGCGTACCAGGGACGAACGGAAGTCATCAAGGCGGTGGCGCCGAATGCAGAAGATCTGACCAATCGCCCGTGGCTGCACCGCAAGTGGTGCAACCTGGTGGCGAGACGCGAGAACCGGGAGAAATCCAAGATCCGGGCGCGGGTCGAGCATCCGTTTCTGGTGCTCAAACGCCTGTTCGGCTTCAGCAGGACGCGCTACCGAGGCTTGGCGAAGAACACGCATCGTCTGCTGGTGACCTGTGCGTTGGTCAACCTGTACACGGTCCGGCGGCGACTGCTGGCGATGGGCTGAGGCACCGCGATGACGCTTCGAGGGCCACCCTGGCAGTCCGCCAGCGGCCGACGGGACCGCATGACAGCCCCACCTGGCCCAACCGATTACCGACCATGCCGCCATCACGCGGCGACATGGCCTTAATCAGAGTTTCCTTCAGTCCGACACGTCTGTAGGTCGGACTTCAGTCCGACATTCGTTCCAGTGCTTCATCCCCAGCATTGAATCGAATGTCGGGTTGAAACCCGACCTACAGGTTCGCGTCAGGCCGTTTGCCCCAGATCCGCCGGCGGATAGAACTGCCGATCGCCCCGCGCGTCCACCGCTTCCCAGAAGTCCGGCCCGGAGTTCAGGGTGCCGACCTTGTCCGGGTCGAGCATGTTGGACTGGCGACGGTAGTTCCAGCTCTCCGGGCACAGCCGCACCGCTTCCTTGAAGTGGTGCTTGGCCCGCTCGAGCTGACCCTTCGCGTACAGATGCCGGCCGAGCCGCACATGGGTCGCGGCGAGCACGTCGGCGGCGCTCGGGCCGCGCATGCGCTTGCGCACTTCCTCAGGTGAGAGCGCATAGCCGCTCGCGGCGCCGTGCTTCGCCCAGTCGCGCAGCGCGTCGATGTAGGCGTCGCGATGGGCCATGCCGCGTTCGGCGTCAGCGTCGGGGATCTCGAAGGTCTCGCGGTTCATCGAGCGCACCATGTCGATGGTGCCGGCCGATTCCGCCGGTCGCACGATGCGGCCCTGCTCGTCGATCCACACCCCCTGCGGCACGTTGGTGATGCCGTAGAGCTCCGCCACCACGTGCGCCTCGTCGATGAGACAGGTGTAGGTCGGCGGCGCCTGCCGCGCCCACAGCGCGGGTGACCAGCCCATCAGCCGCGCGAGGGCCTCTGGCCGTTCACGGCAATCGGCGGCGCGAATCGCGGCTTCGACGGCTTTCTTGCCACCGGTGTCCAACGCTACGGCGAGGATCTCCACGCCCTGGTCCTTCAGCTCTGCATACACTGCCTGCCACACGGACAGGTCAAAGCTGCAGCCTCAGTAGGAGCCCCAGGAGAACATGAAGACTTTCTTGCCGCGAAAGTCGGAGAGCGAATGCAGCTTGCCGTCGAGGTCCGGCAGGGTGAAGTCCGGCGCTTCCAGCGAGAACAGCGCGTCGTGACGCGTGCCGACGCTCTCGCCGAAGGCGATGGCGTTGCCGTCTTCCAGCATGGGCTGCCCCATGTGGCGGGCGAAGGCGGCCAGATCGACCTTGCCGTCCTTCGTCCAGGTGGGCTGCACGCGCACGCAGGCGTCGCCGCGGCACAGGCCCTCGGTCTCGAGCTTCCAGCCGGTGGCGGCCTGCATGTCCGCCGGCGCCAGCCATAGATGTTGGCCCTCGCGCGTCGCGGCCACGTTTTCCGTGACCCGATCGTCGTAGAGCAGGGTGGTGTTGGTCATGAGTATTCCTTGGCGAGCGCGAAGCCGCGCGGCGTCACTTTAGACTCTCGCGGGGGACCAAGTCACGGGCGAGCAGCACGAACAGCGCCGCCGCGGCCGCGAACAGGGCGCCGCCGCCGAACGCGCCCGCCGCGCCGAAGCCATCCCACAGGAGTCCGGCCAGGGCGCTGGCCGCGAGCATCGCCACACCGCTCGTCAGGTTGAACAGGCCGAAGGCGGAGCCGCGCAGCGCGGCCGGCGCATGGTCGGCGACCAGCTTGGCGAGCAGGCCCTGGCTCAACGCCATGTGCAGACCCCACAGCGCGATGCCCGCGAAAGTGAGCGGGAGAGCGCTAGCCGCGGCGAGCAGCAGGTCGGCGACGATGAGCGCGCCCAGCGCCGCCAGCAGCAGCCCGCGGGCCGCCACGCGATCGGCGAGCAGCCCCGCGGGATAGGCGCCGAGCGCGTAGACCACGTTCATCGCCACCAGCACCGCCGGCGCGAGCGCGAGCGGGAGTCCCACGGCGTGGGCCTTCAGCACCAGGAAGGCCTCGCTGAAGCGCGCCAGGGTGAACAGCACGCCGAGCGCCACCACGCGCCAGAAGCCGGCATCCAGCGCGCGCAGCTCGGCGAGCGCGATGGGCGCGCGCGGCGGGGCACGTTCCGCGGACCCGGGCGCGTCCTCCACGCCGAACAGCACCGTCAGCACGCACAGCGCCGCGGGCAGCGTCGCGCACCAGAACACCAGGCGGAAGTCGTCGGCGAAGAGCGCCATGAGACCGATGGCGGCGAGCGGGCCGAGAAACGCCCCGACCGTGTCCAGCGACTGGCGCAGCCCGTAAGCCTGGCCGCGCTGCACGAGCGGCGTGACGTCGGCGATGAGCGCGTCGCGCGGCGCGCCGCGCAGGCCCTTGCCGATCCGATCGATGAAGCGCGCGCCGAACACCAGGGTGGCGCTGCCGGCGAGCGGGAACAGCGGCTTGGCGAGCGCGCCCAGGCCGTAGCCGAGCAGGATGAGCGGCTTGCGTCGGCCGAGCCGGTCGGACAAATAGCCTGAGAACACCTTGGCGATGGCGGCGGTGGCCTCGGCCACGCCGTCGATGACGCCGACCAGGGACATGCTCGCGCCGAGCGACACGGTCAGGAACAGCGGCAGCAGCGCGTGGATGATCTCGGACGAGGCATCCATCAGCAGGCTGACGAGGCCGAGCGCCCAGACGGTGCGGGGCAGGGGCGGGCGCGACGCTGAGGATGGCATGGCCGAACCTTGGCGCACACGGCGACCGAAAAGCAATCGCGCCGGCGCCCTGCCCTGGTGCGGACGGCGCGCCGACGGTGCGCTTTGGACCGCGCTGTCGCCGACGACTCGCCAGGAGGCAGGTGACGCGCGCTGGCCTCGCATTTGCAGCGCACGGTGAGCGCGCCTCGTGCGCGCGCCTCGTCCGACCCAGGAGCGCCTTCACATGGCCCGCAAGCTCGTCATCATCGGCAACGGCATGGCCCCTGGCCGCCTGCTCGAAGCGCTGCTCGAGCAGGATCGCGAGGCCTTCGCGATCACGGTGTTCAACGCCGAGCCGCGGGTCAATTACGACCGCATCCAGCTGTCGCCCGTGCTGGCGGGCGACAAGTGCTTTGATGACATCGTCATCCACGACGATGCCTGGTACGCCGCGCACGGCATCACGCTGCACAAGGGCCTGGCGGTGACCGCCATCGATCGCGCGGCGCACGAGGTCATCGCCGCCGACGGCAGCCGCGCGGCCTACGACGAACTGGTGATAGCCACCGGCTCGCGGCCGCTGTTGCCGCCGCTGCCGGGGCGCGAGCTGGCCGGCGTGGTGACCTTCCGCGATCAGGACGACGTCGACACGATGCTCGCGGCCGCCGCGCGCGGCGGTCGCGCGGTGGTGATCGGCGGCGGGCTGCTCGGTCTCGAGGCCGCCGCGGGCCTGGCCGCGCGCGGCATGCAGGTCACGGTGCTGCATCTCGCCGCGAGCCTCATGGAGCGCCAGCTCGACGCCGCCGCCGGCTACCTGCTGGCCGAGGCGCTGCGCGGGCGGGGCATAGAGGTCGTGACGGAGGCGGAGACCCGCGCGCTGCTTGGTGACATGCGCGTCACCGGCGTGGAACTGCGCGACGGCCGGCGCTACCCGGCGGACCTCGTGGTGGTCGCCATCGGCATCCGTCCCAACGTCGAGCTGGCGGACGCCGCGGGTCTCGCCGTCGCCCGCGGCATCCTGGTCGACGACGGGCTCGCCACCTCCGACCCCGCCATCCACGCGCTCGGCGAATGCGTCGAGCATCGCGGCCAGTGCTACGGCCTCGTTGCGCCGCTCTACGAGATGGCCCGCGTGCTGGCCACGCGGCTGCTGGGCGGGACCGCCAGCTACGCGGGGTCCACGCTCTCGACCCGGCTCAAGGTGAGCGGCATCGAGGTCTACTCTGCCGGCGACTTCGCCGACGGCGAGGGTCGCGAGGAAATCGTGCTGCGCGACGCCGCGCGGCACACCTACAAGCGCCTGACCGTCGCCGACGACCGCATCGTCGGCGTGGTGCTCTTCGGCGACACGCGCGATGGGCCCTGGTTCTTCCAGCAGCTGCGCGAGGGCACGGACATCGGCGCGTGGCGCGACACCCTGATCTTCGGCCAGCATCACCAGGGCGACGCCGCGCCGGACCCGTCAGCCGCGGTCGCCGCGCTACCGGACAGCGCGGAGATCTGCGGCTGCAACGGCGTGTGCAAGGGGCGCATCGTCGGCGCGATTCGCGAGCAGCGCCTCACCACCGTCGAACAGGTGCGCGCCCACACCAAGGCCTCGTCGTCCTGCGGCTCCTGTACCGGGCTGGTCGAGCAGCTCCTGAAGTGCGAACTCGGCGACGGCTTCCGCGTCGACGCCGCGCCGCCGATGTGCGGCTGCACCGCGCTCGGCCACGACGACGTGCGGCGGCTGATTCTCGCGCGCGCGCTGAAGTCCATTCCCGAGGTCATGCAGGCGCTCGAGTGGCGCACCTCCTGCGGCTGCGCGAAGTGTCGCCCGGCGCTCAACTACTACCTGCTCGCGGCCTGGCCCGGCGAGTACCGGGACGATTACCAGTCGCGCTACATCAACGAGCGCGCCCACGCCAACATCCAGAAGGACGGCACGTTCTCGGTGGTGCCGCGCATGTGGGGCGGCATGACCACGCCGGCCGAGCTGCGCGCCATCGCCGACGTCGCCGAGCGCTTCGGCATTCCGGCGGTGAAGGTCACCGGCGGTCAGCGCATCGACCTGCTCGGGGTGCGCAAGCAGGACCTGCCGGCGGTGTGGGCCGAGTTGAACGCGGCGGGCATGGTCTCGGGACACGCCTACGGCAAGGCCTTGCGCACGGTGAAGACCTGCGTCGGCAAGGAGTGGTGCCGCTTCGGCACGCAGGATTCCACCGCGCTCGGCATTCGCCTGGAGAAATACCTGTGGGGCGCGTGGACGCCGCACAAGGTCAAGCTCGCGGTGTCGGGCTGTCCGCGCAACTGCGCCGAGGCCACCTGCAAGGACTTCGGCGTGGTATGCGTGGACTCGGGCTATGAGCTGCACTTCGCCGGCGCCGCCGACATGCACGTCAAGGCCACCGAACTGTTGGGCAACGTGGCTAGCGAGGACGAGGTGCTCGAATACTGCGCGGCCACGCTGCAGCTCTACCGCGAGCAGGGCCACTACCTCGAGCGCATGTATACCTGGGCGGCGCGGGTCGGCGTCGCCACCATCCGCGCGCTGATCGTGGACGAGCCCGACAAGCGCGCCGCGCTGGTCGCGCGCTTCGAACTCGCCCAGCGCCACGCCCAGCACGACCCCTGGGCGCAGCGCGCCCACGGCCGCGAGAGTCGCGAGTTCCAGCCGCTGGCGCGGGTGGTGCGGGCGCGGGCCACGGCATGAACGGGCCGGCGGGCGACTGGCTGGCGGTGGGGCGCGTGGCCGACATTCCGCGACGCGGCGCGCGCCGGGTGGAGACGCCGTGGCTCACCATCGCGCTGTTCCGCACCGCCGACGACCGCGTGTTCGCGCTCGAGGACCGCTGCCCGCATCGCGGCGGACCACTGTCCGACGGTATCGTGCACGGCACGCTCGTGACCTGCCCACTCCACGGCCAGGTGGTAGGACTGGAGTCAGGGCGCGTACAGCCGCCCGACCCGGGCTGCGTGCGGTCTCTGCCGGTACGCATCGAGGACGGCCGCGTGAGCGTGGGGCTGCCGTAGCCGCGCCCGGCGGCGGAACCAAGCGCCGCCCTCGGACTCAGTTCCAGCATGGCGCGGCGCGCGCCGCCGGCTTAGAGTGAAGGCGGCGAGCGCTTCGCGCTCAAGCAAATTCAGCCGAGGCCGCCAGTTCCTCCATGCAGTCCAGTTTCCAGTCCCCGTCCGTCGCCAACCTGCCGCGCTGGCTGTGGACCACCGCCGGCGCCGTGCTGTTCGTGCTCGGTGTGATCGGCATCGCGCTGCCGGTGATGCCGACGGTGGTCTTCTGGATCGGCGCGGTGGCCTGCTTCAGCCGCGGGCATCCGGCGCTCGCGAGGCCCATTCTCACCCATCCGCGCTTCGGCCCACCCATCAGCCTGTTCCTCGCGCACGGCGTCATCGCGCCCGCCGGCAAGCGCGCGGCGCTGCTGGCGATGACGGGCTCCGCCGTGCTGATCGTGGTCCTGTCCCGCTCCATCGCGCTGACCGCGGCCGCGCTCTGCGGCCTGGCGCTCGCGGCCCTGTACGTGGCGACGCGACCCGCCGTGGCGCCCAGCCTGGTCGGCGAGGGCTACCAGTCCCGCGGCTGAGCGTCGGCTGCCGGCCACCCCCCGCGGCGTGGCATCATCCCCCGGCATTCGCATTCAACCGGGGAGATTTTCCATGCGCCTGTCCGCGCCTCGCATACCGCCTCTGGAAGCCGATCAGTGGAACGCCACCGCGCGCGAAGCGATGGCGCCGTTCATCAAGGCCGGCACCGCGTTCAACATTTTCAAGACCATGACCAACCACGCGGATCTCATGAAGCGCTGGATGGTGTTCGCCAACCACGTGCTGTTCAAGTCCACGCTCGCGCCGCGCGAACGGGAACTCGTGATCCTGCGCATCGGCTATCTGTGCAAGGCGGGCTACGAGTGGGGGCAGCACGTGCAGGTGGCGCGCGGCTACGGCATGAGCGACGACGAGATTCGCAGCGCGAAGACCGGGCCGGCCACGCCGGGCCTGTCCGATAAGGATCGCCTGCTGCTCCAGGCCACCGACGAACTCCACGCCGACGCCTTCATCTCGGACGCGACCTGGAACGAGCTGACCCGGCACTTCGACACCCAGCAGCTGATGGACCTGGTGTTCGCGGTCGGTCAGTACAACCTGGTGTCGATGGCCTTGAACACCTTCGGTGTGCAGCCCGACGAGGGCCTGCCAGGCTGGGACATCTAGGCGCGCGGGCCGTCGGGCCGCGGGTGGCGGCGCGATGGTCGACTGGCCGTCATGTGTGACGTCCTTGGCGAATCCCAGCAGCGTGGTGTGACGCATTCTGCGAATGCGATGCCATACGGTGGCGCAGCGCCGCGGCGGTGTCTTCCCATCGCGCGTATCAACCACAAGCCGCCGACGCGTGCCCACCTTCAACGCCAAGGAGTTTCGTGAGCATGAAGCCTCGTACCTTCACCGCCCTGTCGCTGGTCCTCGCCGCGAGCATCGCGCCCCTGAGCTTGCCGCCGGCCGCCATCCCCGCCGCCCTCGGCATCGCGCATGCCGCGGACACGCTGCCGGTCGACCTGGACAGCGACAACGATCGCCTGCCGAACCGGCGCGACACCGACGACGACAATGACGGTATTCCGGACGCGCGGGACCGGGACGACGACAATGACCGCATTCCGGACACGCGCGACCGGGACGACGACAACGACGGGACGCTGGACGTCCGCGACCGGGCGGACAACGACGGAGACAACGACGGCGTGCCGGACGCCCGCGATCGGGACGACGATGACGACGGCATTCCGGATACCCGGGACCGGGACGACGACAACGACGGCGTCCGCGATGAGCTCGACAATGACGATGACGATGACGACAACGACGGCATCACCGACGCGCGAGACACCGATGACGACAACGACGGCATCGTGGACGCGCAGGACTGCGATGACGACGACGACGATGTCTCCGATCTGAACGAGGACTTCGACGACACTGACGACGACGACGACGGCATCGCTGACCGCCGCGACCGCGACGACGACAACGACGGCGTACTCGACGCCCAGGACACCGATGACGATAACGATGGCGTGCCGGACGCCCGCGACCGCGACGACGACAACGACGGCATCGCCGATAACGTCGATGACGACGATGACAACGACGGCATCGCTGACCGGGACGACGTGGCCGGCGGCGACAGCGACCACGACTGCCAGGCTGACGCGGCGGACGAGGACGACGACAATGATGGCTTGGCCGACGTCGACGATGATGACGACGACGACGACGGCACCTCGGATGACGAAGAGTCGGACAGCCAGGACCTGGATGAGGATGGGGTCGAGGACGATCTCGACTTCGACGACGACAACGATGGCGTGGCCGATCCCAGCGACAGCGACGACGACAACGACGGAGTGGCGGACGCGGTGGACGTCGACGACGACAACGACGGCGTCGCGGACGTCAGCGACGATGACGACGACAACGACGGCGTCGACGACGATGAGGAAGTGAGCGACTGCGACCTCGACGGCGACGTCGATGACGACGGTGTCCTCGATGCCGAGGACGACGACCGCGACAACGATGGCGTTGATGACGGCGAGGACGATGACGACGACAACGACGGCGAGGACGACGATGCCGACGATGACGACGACAACGATGGCATCGAGGACGGCATGGAAGGCGAGCAGTGCGGCGGCGGCGAGCCGCCGGCGGCGTGACCTCCAGGGGGCCGGGTCGACGCGGCGCCGCCGCTAGACCTGGGCTCCGAGTCCCGAAGGGGCGACCAGCCAGGCCGACCCTCGCGGGGCGCTGAAAGGCGCGCCTCGCCGCATCGCGCATGCGATCCGGCGAGGCGCCAGACGGCTCAGCCCTTGGTGTGGGCGCCGTCGCACATCGGCTGCTTGGCGGTCGCCTTGCAGCCGCAGAAGAACACCTTCTTGCTCTCGGTGGCGTCGTACTTCACCGGCGTCATGCCGGTGTCCTTATGGGCGCCATCGCAGAACGGCTGGCGCGCGCTCTTGCCGCAGGCGCACCACCAGTAACTCTTGCCGGCTTCCACATCGACCGCGAAGGGCGTATCGGAAGCGCGCACGGGTGTGGTCATCTCTATCCTCCTGTTGGCCGGGCCGTTGCCCGTCGTTTTACTTCTTCGTGCCTTCGATGCCGAAAGTCAACTCGACCGTGGTCGAGGCCGGGCCGAGGTCGAACTGGTCGACACCGAAATCGGCGCGGGTCATGGTGTAGGTGCCGACGAAGCCGGCGCGGTAGCCGCCCCACGGATCCTTGCCTTCACCGACCTTCTCGATCTGCACGTCGATGGGCTTGTCCACGCCGTGGAAGGACAGCACGCCGGACAAGACGCCCTTGTCGGCGCTGCCCTTGTAGCCGGTGCTCTTGAAGGTCGCGGTGCCGAACTTGTCGGTCTCGAGGAACTCCTTGCTGCGCAGGTGCTTGTCGCGCTCGGCGTGGTTGGTGTTGATCGACGACGTATCGACCGACACCTCGATGGTGCTGGCCTCGGGCTTGGCCGGGTCGTAGCTGAACTTGCCGTCCATCTTGTCGAAGCGGCCGAACATCCAGCTGTAGCCGAGATGCTTGATCTTGAACTGCACGAACGAGTGGGTGGGATCGAGCGCGTAATCGGCGGCGTGGGCCGCGCCACTGACCGTGGCGCAGGCGAGGAGCGCGGCGGCCAGCGGGCCCTGGTGCGAAAGTTTCATGGGGTTCTCCTGGTGCGTTGTTGAAACCGGCGTGTCGCCCTCAGTGGGCGACGGCGCCGGAGCGAAAGGCATAGCAGTCCATCGACACCACGCCGTACATGTGGCTGTGGTGCAGCCGTTCTCCCCGCCACGACACGCCCGCCGCGCCGAGCGCGACGAACAGCGGCAGCAGGTGCTCGGGGCTCGGATGGGCGCGCGCGGCGTGGGGCGCGCGCTCGTGGTAGGCGAGCAGGGCATCGACGTCGTGGGCGGCGATGCGCGCGGCCACCCAGGCGCTGAACTCGTCGACGTAGGCAGGCACCGACTCCGCGGACGGCGTGCCGCGCTGCGCGCGCCAGTCGGCCAGGTTGTGGGTGAGCGCGCCCGAACCGATCACCAGCACGCCTTCGGCGGCCAGCCCGGCCAGCGCGCGGCCCAGGCGCCAGTGATGCAGCGGCGAGCGCGTCGGGCAGACCGACATCTGCAGCACCGGTACATCGGCGTCCGGGTACATGCAGGCAAGCGGGATCCAGGTGCCGTGATCGTAGCCGCGCTCGGCATCGCAGGTCGCGGCGAAGCCGGCCTCGCGCAGTCGCCGCTCGACCTCGCTGGCCAGCTCGGCCGCGCCAGGGGCGGCGTAGCGCATCGCCTCCAGCGCCGGCCCGAAGCCGGAGAAGTCGTGCACGGTGGCGGGCTCGGCGGCCGAGCTCAGTGCGACCTCCTGCGTTTCCCAGTGGGCGGTGACCAGGAGCAGCGCGCGCGGCCGTGGCAGCGTCGCGCCCAGAGAGGCGAGAAAGTGCCGCGCGGGCCGCTCCTCGAGCACCAGGGTGGGGGCGCCATGGGAGACGAACAATGAAGCGACGGGGTCGATGATGGCCGTTCCTTGGGAGGTCGCGGAGCGCGCGGCGCGAGGATTATTCGAATCCACTGATTCGAATACAATCCGGCGAAATTGAAATTGATTGTTTCGATTCGAAAGACAATTTGAGGGCCGCCATGGACAAGCTCGGCGCGATGCGCGCCTTCGTGAAGGTCGCCGAGACCGGCAGCTTCTCCGCCGCGGCGAGCCTGCTCGGGCGTTCCAAGGCGGTCATCAGCAAGCAGCTCGCGATGCTGGAGGCCGCGCTCGGCGTGCAACTCCTCGTGCGCACCACGCGCCGTGTGCGCCTGAGCGACGCCGGGCGCGCCTACCTCGAGCGCTGCGCGCCGCTGCTCGCCGATCTCGAAGACCTCGAGAGCAGCGTGCAGCAAAGCCAGTCCTCGCCGCGCGGGCTGCTGCGGGTCGCGGGCCCGCAGACTTTCTCCGAGCTCCACCTGGCCACGCCGCTGCGCGCGTTTCTCACCCGCTATCCCGAGCTCGAGGTGGAACTGGTGCTGACCGACCGGCTGGTGGATCTCGTCGAACAGGGCTTCGACGTGGCGCTGCGCATCGGCGAACTGGAGGACTCGCGCCTGCTCGCGCGGCGCCTGGCCGACAGCAGCATCGTGATCTGCGCCGCGCCCGCCTACCTCGCGCGGCGCGGCGTGCCGCGCACGCCGGAGGCGCTCGCCGAGCACGACCTCGTGCTGGACAGCAACCTGCGCCAACCGCAGACCTGGCGTTTCCAGCGCGGCTCGCGCACGGTCGGTGTGCGCGTCGCGGGACGCCTGCAGGTCAACAGCGCGGTGATGGTGCGGCACTTCCTGCTGGAGGGGGCCGGCATAGGCCTGTGCCCGGGCTTCGTCGTGGAGGACGACATTGCCGCCGGAAGACTGGTGCCGGTGCTGGAGAAGTTCGCCGGCTACCGGCTCGGCATCTACGCGCTCTATCCCCACACCCGCCACGTGCCGCGGCGGGTACGGGTGTTCGTCGACTTCCTGGCCGACTACTTCGCCGCGCGTGGGCGCGGCGCGGATTCAGCGCTGCGGCTCGAGCACGATGACCGGGATCTCGCGTGACGCGGCGCGCGCCTGGTAGTCGTTGAAGGGCGGGTACATGGCGGCCATCTGCTGCCAGATGGCGGCGCGCTCGGCGCCCGCGACGACGCGCGCGCGGGCCTTGAACACGTCGTTCGCGACCTTCACCTCGCAGACCGGGTCCTTGCGCAGGTTGTGGTACCAGCCGGGATGCTTCGGATCGCCGCCCTTGGAGGCGATGATCGCGTAGCCGCCGTCGACCTTGCCGTACAGGAGCGGCATCAGCGAGGGCTGGCCGGACTTCGCGCCCACGGTGGTGAGCAGCAGCGTCGGCAGCGGGCCGGGCCCGCCGGCGAAGGTCGAGTCCCACAGGTGGGCGGCGGCGCCGTCCTTCAGGTATTTCTCGCGGTGTTCGGCGATCCAGCCACTCTGGCTGGCCGCGACGATGGGATCACTCATGACGCTGTCCTCGCTTGGTATGTCGGGGCGCCATTGTCGTCGCTCGCCGCTGCCAGCGAAACCGACCGCGGCGGCCGGGCTTGCGGCTAGAATGACAGGACCATGTCCGACGCCGCCCTGCTCGACGAATTCATCGCCTTTGCCGCCACGCCGCGCGGCGCGGTGGAGGGCGCGTTCCTGGTCGGCCGGGCCATCGACCCCGGCTTCGACGTCGACTGGTGTCGCACCGAACTCGCGCGGCTCGCGGGCGGCGCGGGGCGCAACGCGCTCGAACTGGTCGCGCATCTGCGCGCGCAGGGCTTTGCCGGCGCCAAGGACTATTACCGTGTGGGCAACAGCTCGCTGATGGAAGTGCTGCGGACCAAGCGTGGCATTCCCATCTCGCTCGCCATGGTGGTGGCGGGGGTGGCCGAGCAGTGCGGCATGGTCGCGGTCGGCATCAATTTTCCGAGCCATTTCCTGGTGGCGGTGGAGGGCGTGCTGATCGATCCCTTCACCATGCAGCCGGCCGACAGGCGCGAGTGCGAAGCCTGGCTGGAGGCGCGTGGCATGGCGGTGGAGGGCGCGTTCAAGAGCGCGTCGGCCCCCGAGGTGATGCTGCGCATGCTGAACAACCTGCGCCTGCTCGCGCTCGGCCAGGGCGATCACAGCCGCGCGCTGGAGCTCTCGGACTACCAGCTGGCGGTGGCGGCCGAGCGCCTGCCCCTGCACCTCGAACGGGTCGAATCCTGGCTCGCCCTCGGCGTGACCGGCATGGCGCGCCACGAACTGGAGAGCGCGCTCGCGCTCGCCGACAACGCGGCGCTGCGCCAGCAGATCGCCGCGCGCATCGCCGCGCTCGAAACCAAGCCGTCGAGCCTCAACTAGCCCGCATTTCTCACACGTGTTCTGCTGCGGTCGCCGATCTGCGCGCAAATGCAGGCCGTGCTCGCAAAACCCTCCCCGACATACTGTCGAGTATGCCTGCGTCGTCGTTTGCTCCGCGCGGCCTGAATTTGCGGCACCTCGACGCCCTCGCGACGAACACGTGTGAGAAATGCGGGCTAGCGCCCCCCCGCGCCACTCACGTCGCGCCGCGGGCGTCGTGCGCGAGCAGGAGATCGTGGTAGAGCGCGATCAGCACGGTGGTGATCAGCGGCAGCGCGAGCGTGTAGAGCAGCAGCGTGCCGGCGTTCACCAGGAAGGCGAGCAGCGGCGCGTCGAGCGCGCCGGCGCTGATCCCGAGCGCGGACATGATCGGCAACACCTGGCCCACGAGTCCCAGCACCACGACCAGCGTGGTCGGCGCCGACACGATCAGCGACCCCCGCCACCAGTGTCCGCGCAGCAGCGCGAAGCTGCGCTTGTGGCTCTCGACAGTGCCGCGGTCCTCGGCGATCAGGACGACGGGGTAGAGCATCAGCGCCACGCCGAGATAGATGCCGGGCACGATCAGCACGGCGAGACCGATGGACACCAGCAGGGCATAGAGCGCGGTCGCCGCCAGGGTGCGCGGCAGCAGGCGCAGGGCGCGCCGCAGAGCGCTGCCCAGGCCCATGTCCTGGCCGTAGGCCCGCGCCCAGCAGCGCGCCGTCATCGCCATCCAGGGCACCAGGCTCGCCACCAGGCAGAGCAGGACCGTCAGCATCGCGCCTTCGTCCGGCAGCGGCGATCGCGATGCGCCGCGCGCGGCGAGCAGCGTCGGCAGATGGGGCAGCAGCGCGATGGCCTGTGCGGCGACAGCGAGGGGCGCGCTCACGGCGAGCGTGTCGCGGTACAGCGCGACGCCGGTGGCCAGCACGCCGCGCGCCGACTGGGACGAGGTCGGCAGATGGAACCCGTCGCTCATGGCGGCCTCCTGTCGCCCGCGCCGCCGCGCGTCGCGCAGTATAGGCGCGCCTCACGCATCCGCGGCGAGGAGCGGCGCGAGCGCGGCGAGGTTGTCCAGGCTGATGCCGCGCCGGCCGGCCTCGATGTCCTCGACCATGGCGGCCAGCCGCGCGTTCAAGGGCGCCGGCGCGCCACAGGCGTTCGCCTCGGCGGCGAGGTAGCCGTTCAGGAAGCCGATCTCGGTGCGCCGTCCCCGCTCCAGGCTCTGCAGCGCCGAGGGGCGCACCGCGCCGTAGGGCGCGGCGAGCCCCGCCACCGCTGCGTCGCACGCGTCGCGCGTCGCGGCATCGGCCGCGTGCGGCAGGTAGAAGCGATGATGATCGATCACGACCTGTTCGAGCGTCACGCCGCGCGCCCGCGCGGTGTCCAGCGCTTCGCGGTAGGCACGCAGGAAGAGCGCCCGTCCGTCCGCGCGCGCGACCAGTTCGCCGAGCGTGAGTCCCGACACCGCGCACAGCCCGGAGACCGCGCAGTTCCACGCGAGCTTGGCCCAGAGCACGCCGCTGATGTTGGCGCTGAGGGTGGTCGGTACGACGTGATCCAGCAGGGCCTTCAGCGCGACCAGCGGCGGCGAACTGGCAGCACCCGGCTGGCCGATGAAGATCTCGCCGCCACTGGTGCGCCGATACTCGCCCGGCGCCAGCATCTGCGCGCCGAAGGCCACGCTTGCGACCAGGGTGCGCGCCGCGCCGGCCAGCGCCGCCACGCGCTCGCCGACCATGCCGTTCTGGAACGTCACCACGTGACCCGTGGCGCAGAGCCGCGGCAGGCAGTCGCGCGCCGCCTGTTCGACCGCGCCGGCCATCATCGCGAGCATGAGCCAGTCGCAGCGGAGATCGGGCGGCAGTTCGTGCTCCGCGGTGTACACCGCGGCGCGCGCCTGCTGGCGGCCCGCCGGCGTCTCGAGCACGAGGCCGTGCGCGCGGATCGCGGCGGTGATGGCCGGGTTGGCGGTCAGCAGCGTGACGTCTTGGCCTGCCGCCAGCAGCGCGCCGGCCAGCACGCCGCCGACGCTGCCCACGCCGGCGAGGAGAATGCGTGCGCCCATGGGGTTCCGAGTACGAATGGCGAGCCGCGATTCTAGCCCGCATTTCTCGCACGCCTTCCGCTGTGGCCGCCGACCCTGCGCGCAGACTCAGGCCGTGCTCGTAAGACCCGCCTCGACATAGTGTCGACCATGCCCTCGTCGTCTTTTGCCCCGCAAGGCCCGAATTGGCGGCATCTCGACGCCCTCGCGACGAACACGTGTGAGAAATACCGGCCGGCGCGCGGGCGGCGCGCGGCTTCGCCTGCGCGTGGCGATTTGCTGTAATCGATGCTTCGTGTCACTCAGGAAGCCGCCCATGTCCCAGCCGCTCTACACCGTGCGTCAGCTCGCCTACGTGGTGCGCGATCTCGATGCCGCGCTCGATTACTGGACGAAGGTGGTGAAGGCCGGCCCGTTCTTCGTCGCCGAGCACTGCCCGCTCCGCGACCAGCGCTACTTCGGCCGTCCGTCCGCCGTCGACCTCAACATCGCGCTCGGCAACAGCGGTGCCCTGCAGATCGAACTCATCCAGCAGTTGAACGACGAACCGTCGGTCTACCAGGAGTTCCTCGCGAGCGGACGTGTGGGCGTGCATCACTTCGGGCTCATGCCGGTCGACTACGCCGCGACCTGCGCCGAGTACCGCGCGCGCGGCCACGCGGCGGCGTTCCAGTGCACGGTGGGCGGCGCGGAACTCACCTACTTCGACACCGTCGCGACGCTCGGCCACTACGTCGAACTGTGGGACAACCACGCGGTGTTCAAGGATCTCTTCGACATGGTCGAGCAGGCTGCGGTCGGCTGGGACGGCCGTGACCCGGTGCGCGCGCTGCCGCTGTGACGACGCACACCGGCGCGGGCGGCGCCTCGAGCCGCCTGACGCGTTTCATCCTGCTGGCGTTGGTGACGGGGGGCGCCTGCGGCCTGTACGTGCACGCCGCCCTGCCAGCCGAGGCCGCGCGCTTCGCGGCCGGCGTCCAGCTGTTGCCGCTGGCCTTCCTGCGCCTCATCAAGATGATCATCTCGCCGCTGGTGTTCGCCACGCTGACCGTCGGCATCGGGCGCATGGGCGACGTGGCGACGGTCGGCCGGGTGGGCGGCAAGGCGCTCGCGTGGTTCATGTTCGCCTCGCTCATGTCGCTGTCGCTGGGACTGCTGCTGGTCGGCTGGCTGGAGCCTGGCAAGGCCGTGCAGCTCGAGCTGCCGACCGCGGCCGCGAGCGGCGTGGAGCGCGGCGCGCTGAGCCTCAAGGGCTTCCTCGAGCACACCATCCCGACCAGCGTGGTGGACGCGATGGCCCGCAACGAGATCCTGCAGCTGGTGGTGTTCTCTGTGTTCTTCGGCACCGCCATGGCGGCGCTCGGCGAACGCACGCGCCAGCTCGCCGACGTGCTCGACGCGCTCGGCCACGTAATGCTGAAGGTCACGTCCTACGTGATGCTCGCCGCGCCACTTGCGGTGTTCGGCGCGCTGGCGAGCGCGGTCGCCAAGGATGGTCTCGCGGTGCTCGGCGCCTACGGCGTGTTCATGCTCGAGTTCTACGCGAGCCTGGGCGTGTTGTGGCTGGTGCTGCTGGGGCTCGGCGTCGCGATGCTCGGGCCGCGCGTGCTGCGCCTGGTGCGGCGCCTGCGCGAGCCGCTCCTGCTCGCGTTCTCGACCGCGAGCTCGGAAGCCGCCTATCCGAAGACCTTGGAAGAGCTCGAGCGCTTCGGCGCGAGCCCGCGCATCGCGAGCTTCGTGCTGCCGCTCGGCTACTCCTTCAATCTCGACGGCTCGATGATGTATTGCACCTTCGCGGTGATGTTCATCGCGCAGGTGTACGGCATCGAACTCGCCTTCGGTGAGCAGGTCGCCATGCTCGCCGTGCTGATGCTGACCTCCAAGGGCATCGCCGGCGTGCCGCGCGCGTCACTGGTGGTGATCGCCGCCACGCTGGCGCAGTTCAACATTCCCGAGGCCGGCCTGCTGCTCCTGCTCGGCATCGACCATTTCCTCGACATGGGCCGCTCCGCGACCAACGTCATCGGCAACAGCCTCGCGACGGTGCTGGTGTCGCATTGGGAAGGCGAGCTCAAGCACGATCACGCCTTGTAGGTCGGGTTTCAACCCGACGTTCGTTCCAGAGCGCGTCGCAGCCAAACGGGGACAGACCACGGTTGCGAAGCAACCGTGGTCTGTCCCCGTTTGGCCCTTCAATCGAACACCGCGAACAATTCCTCGAAGGCCTGCAACTGGCCGCCGTTGGCGGAGCTCGGCACCAGTATCGGAGTCTTCACGCCGGCCTCGTACCAGCGCGCGAGTTCCTCGCGGATGCGTGACGGCGGGCCGGCGAGCGTGGTGTCGTCCAGCCACTGGTCGCTCAAGGCCTCGCCGACGCGGTCCAGCCGCTGCTCGGCGACGCAGCGTTCCACCGCGTCCATCTCCGCGCCGTAGCCGGCTTCACGCCAGTAGTTGCGGTAGTTGGGCAGCAGCGCGTAGCTCGACAGGGTCTTGCGGTTGACCGCGCGCGCGGTGGCGAGGTCGTCGTGCACGCAGGTCGGAATCATGTTCGCGACGAAGAACGCCTCGTCGGCGCGCTTCTCCGCCGGCACGCCCGCGAGAGAGAAGGCCATGTGGCTGCGCGCGGCATTGGCGAACACCAGGCCGTCGCCCACCTCCACCGCGAGCGCGATCATGCGTCGGCGGAGCGTCGCGAGCACCACCGGCGGCAGCGCGCCGGCGCGGTTGGCGGCGCGGTAGGCCGTCACGAAGGCGCGGGTGTCCTCCAGCGGCTTCCCGCCGGCGAGGCCGCGGGTGGCGAGCGAGGGCGCGTGGGCGACACCGATGCCGAAGCGGAAGCGGCCGGGCGCGAGTTCGTGGATGAAGGCGGTGGTCTGGGCGTAGTCCTCCGCCTGCCGGTAGTAGATCGGCTGCACCGTGGTGCCGAAGGGGATGGTGTCGGTGGCCAGCGCGAGCGCTTCGCAGAGCGCGAGGCCGTCGCCGAAGCTCGGGCAGTAGAGCCCAGCGTAACCGCGGGCTTCGATTTCCTTGGCCAGCGCCAGCGTGCGCTGGCGGCGACCGGGAACGGCAGCGAGACTGAGAGCGGGTTTCGCGAGCGACATGCCGGGCTACCTGCGCGGGTGGAGTCGGCGGTCATTGTAGACCGCCGCTCCGCGTGGGCGACCCGAGCCCGAGCGTCAGGCGGCCGGGCGACGCGGCGCCTGGCCGTGGCCCTGGCGGACTTGGACGTTGCCGTTGACGTTGCCATTGCCGCCGCCGCCGCCGCTGCGCTTGCGACGCCGCTTGCGCTGCTGGCCGCCGGGGGCGTCCTTGGTCTCTTTGCGCGGCGCCGCCGGCTGCTGCGCGCGTGCGCGACGCTCCTGCTGCTCGGCCACGCGATCGGCGCCCAGTGACTGCGCGGTCTGCGGCACGAAGCCGGCGGCCTCGGCCACCGGCAGACGACGCTTCACCAGGCGCTCGATGGCGCGCAGCTGCGAAGTCTCCTCGCGGTCGACCAACGACACGGCATGCCCGTCGGCGCCGGCGCGACCGGTGCGGCCGATGCGATGCACGTAGTCTTCCGGCACGTGGGGCAGCTCGAAATTCACCACCTGCGGCAGCTGGTCGATGTCCAGGCCACGCGCGGCGATGTCGGTCGCGACCAGCACCTGGATGCGGTTCGACTTGAAGTCCTCGAGCGCGCGGGTGCGGGCGTTCTGGCTCTTGTTGCCGTGGATCGCGGCCGCATCGATGTTCTCGCGCGCCAGCTTGCGCGCGAGGCGATCGGCGCCGTGCTTGGTGCGGGTGAAGACCAGCACCTGGTGCCAGTCGTGCAGCTTGATCAGGTGCGCGAGCAGCGCCGGCTTCTGATCCTGCTCGACGTGGTAGATCTCCTGGGTCACGGTGTCGGCGGCGACCCGCTCGGAGTTGACGGTGATCTCCTGCGGCTGGTGCAGGATGCCCTGCGCGAGCTGGCGGATGTCGGGATTGAAGGTCGCCGAGAACAGCAGGTTCTGGCGCTTGGCCGGCAGCAGCTTCAGCACCTTGCGGATGTCGTGGATGAAGCCCATGTCGAGCATGCGGTCGGCTTCGTCGAGGATCAGCACTTCGAGGTGCTTGAAGTTCACCTCGCCCTGGCTGTGCAGGTCGAGCAGGCGGCCGGGGGTCGCGACCAGGATGTCCAGGCCGCGGCGCAGGACGTCGATCTGCGGATTGATGCCGACGCCGCCGAACACCACCGCGCTCTTGAGCTTCAGGTGCGCGCCGTACTGCACCAGGCATTCCTGGATCTGCGCGGCGAGTTCACGGGTGGGGGCGAGGATCAGCGCGCGCGGCGCGCGCCGTTGGGCGCCCTCGGCGGCCGCCAGGCGCTGCAGCAGGGGCAGCGCGAAGGCGGCGGTCTTGCCGGTACCGGTCTGGGCGGCGGCCATCAGGTCGCGGCCGGACAGCACCGCCGGAATGGCCTGGCGCTGGATCGGGGTGGGCGTGCTATAGCCTTGCGCTTCAACCGCGCGCAGCAGGGTCTCGGCCAGGCCGAGGGAGGCAAATGTGGTCAATGTATAAACCTTGCGAAGTTGCCGGCACGCGCTGCCGGCGATGCGGGTGTGTCGAGACGACGCGCGTTGTCAGGGCGGGCAGGACACCAGCGGCACGTCGCCGCTGCGGCGCACAGCTTAGCCCATATGGCGGCCGCAGGCGAGGCGCGCTTCAGTTCATGCGGATGTTGAAGGCCACCGAGACCCGCGCTTCGTCGGTCTGGTTGGGCGTCACCCAGTGCCTGAGCCAGCCGGGAAAGAACAGGATGTCACCCTCGACGGGCGTGATGCTCACGGCCTGTTCCATCAGCGGCGTGCTCGCGCCGAGCTTGGTGTAGCAGCGCCAGTGGGACGTCGGGCTGCCCTCGCGCGCGTCGAGGAACTGGATCAGGCCCTGGTCGGCGTGGTCGATCTTGAGGTACACGCAGCCGGACAGCACTGCGTCCGGATGGGTGTGCAGGGCATTGAAGTGCCCGCGACGGTTGACGTTGGCCCACAGGAGGCCGTCGTCGAACACGCCGCGCGGCGAGAATTCGGGCGCCACCTGGTTGGCGAGCGCCATGATGCGGCCGATGAGCCAGCCGAATTCGGCGTGCCGGTAGAGGTCGTCGTCGCTCTGCCAGCCGTCGAAATTAGTGCGCTCCACGCCCTGGGCCGCCACCTCCAGCACCTCGATGCGCGCCAGCATGGCGGCGCGCTGCGCTGGCCAGTCGGGCGTGTCCGCCGCCAGGTTGGTCCGCCACACCGGCGTGTAGAAGAGTCGCATTTCCTGCATCGCGAGTCTCCGATGTCGCGAGTTCGTCCTTCTGTCCGGCCGCGATTGTAGGGCAGGGCAGCGCCAGGGCGGAGGTCCGTTCTTGCTACAAAAATCTTGACCGAATGAATAATTCTGTAATACGTTGCGCTCGTCCGCCGCGGGCCGCGTCGCCCGCTCCACCCACACGAGGCTGCTCCCCATGGCCGACCAACCCTTGACCGATCCCCTCGCCCGTTTCGAGCGCACCATCGCCGCCGAAGAGAAGATCGAGCCGCGCGACTGGATGCCGGACAAGTACCGCCAGAATCTCATCCGCCAGATCTCCCAGCACGCGCACTCCGAGGTCGTGGGGCAGTTGCCCGAGGGCAACTGGATCACCCGTGCCCCGAGCCTGCGACGCAAGGCCATCCTGCTGGCCAAGGTTCAGGACGAGGCGGGACATGGGCTCTATCTCTACAGCGCGGCCGAGACCTTGGGCGTATCGCGCGAGCAGATGCTGGACGACCTGCTGTCGGGCAAGGCCAAGTACGCCAGCATCTTCAACTACCCGACCTTGTCCTGGGCCGACGTCGGCGCCATCGGCTGGCTGGTGGATGGTGCTGCGATCGTCAACCAGATCTCGCTGTGTCGCACCTCCTACGGTCCCTACGCGCGCGCCATGGTGCGCATCTGCAAGGAGGAGAGCTTCCATCAGCGCCAGGGCTTCGAAATCATGCAGACGCTCGCCGC
Source organism: Gammaproteobacteria bacterium (assembly GCA_019747795.1). Taxonomy (GTDB): domain Bacteria; phylum Pseudomonadota; class Gammaproteobacteria; genus JADJYF01. Next base: position 23,351 of record JAIEQK010000264.1, read on the forward strand.
CGGCACGCCGGAGCAGAAGGCCATGGCGCAGGACGCGCTCGACCGCTGGTGGTGGCCGACCCTGATGATGTTCGGGCCGCACGATGCCGAGTCGGCGCACAGCCAGCAGTCCATGCAGTGGAAGATCAAGCGCCAGTCGAACGACGAACTCAGGCAGAAGTTCGTCGACCAGACCGCCCTGCAGGCCGCGCACATCGGCCTCGTCATTCCCGACCCCGAACTCAAGTGGAACGAAGCGCGCGGCCATTACGACTTCGGCGAGATCGACTGGGAGGAATTCAACCGCGTGCTGAACGGCCACGGGCCGTGCAACCGCGCGCGTCTCGCCGCGCGACGCAAGGCCCACGAGGACGGTCAGTGGGTGCGTGACGCGATGATGGCCCATGCCGACAAAGAGGCGGCCCGCGCGCGCGGCGTCGCGGCCTGATCAGGAGAGCATCGATGAGCAGCAAGCATCTGCCGCTGTGGGAAGTCTTCATCCGTAGCCGGCGCGGTCTCGATCACAAGCACATCGGCAGCCTGCACGCCGCCGATCCCGAACAGGCGCTGCAGGCCGCGCGTGACACCTACACGCGACGCCAGGAGGGCGTCAGCATCTGGGTGGTGCGCTCGTCCGACATCCATGCCAGCCAGTTCGAGGACGAGGCGGCGTTCTTCGACCCGGCGGCGGACAAGATCTACCGTCACCCGACCTTCTACGACGTGCCCGAAGAGTTGAAGCTGTGAACGCCGCGCACTACGAATACGTGCGGCGCCTCGGCGACAACGCGCTGGTGCTCGGCCAGCGCCTGTCGGAGTGGTGCGGCCACAGCCCGTTCCTCGAAGAAGACATCGCGATGGCCAACACCGCGCTGGACCTCATCGGGCGCGCGCGCATGCTCTACACCCACGCGGCCGCGCTCGAAGGTCGTGGTCGCGACGAGGACGCGCTGGCCTACGGGCGCGACGAGCGCGAGTTCGGCAATTTCCTCATGTGCGAGCTGCCGAAGGGCGACTACGCCTTCACCCTGGTGCGCCAGTACCTGCTGGACGTCTACCACCATCGCCTGTTCACCGCGCTCACCACGTCCCGCGACGAGACGCTTGCAGCCATCGCCGCCAAGGCGGTGAAGGAGGCGGCCTATCATCTGCGTCGCAGCGGCGACTGGGTGGTACGCCTCGGCGACGGCACCGACGAGAGTCGCGATCGCTGCCAGGCGGCGCTGGACGAACTGTGGGGCTATACCGACGAACTCTTCGCCGGTGACGCGGTGGACGCGGCCATGGCGGAGGCCGGCATCGGCGTGGCGCCCGCGTCGCTCGCCGAAGGCTGGCGCGCGGAAGTCGAGGCCCTGTTCGACCGCGCGCAGCTCGCGCTGCCGCGTGACGACTGGCAGGCGAGCGGCGGACGCGCGGGTCTCCACACCGAGCACATGGGCCGCCTGCTCGCCGAACTGCAGTTCGTGCCCCGCGCCTATCCGGGCGCGCGGTGGTGATGGCGACCGGGCGTCCCACCGGCAGCGCGACCGTCGTGGCGACGGTGCGCGAACTGCTGGAGGACGTGCGCGACCCCGAGATCCCGGTGCTGACGCTCGCCGATCTCGGCGTGCTGCGCGACGTGGCGGTGGAGGGCGGCTGCGTGACGGTCACCATCACGCCGACCTACAGCGGCTGTCCGGCCATGCACACCATGGAAGCCGACGTGCGTCGCGTGCTGGCAGAGGCCGGCTATCGCGACGTGGTGGTGAAGACCCGCCTCGCGCCGGCCTGGACCACCGACTGGCTGACGCCGGCGGCGCACGCCAAGCTGCGCTCGGTCGGCATCGCCCCGCCGGTCAGCGTCACCACCGACAAGCGCGCGCTGCTCGGCCAGGACGTGCCCTGTCCGCGCTGCGCGTCCGGTCGCACCGAGAAAGTGAGCGAGTTCGGCTCGACCGCCTGCAAGGCGCTGTACCGCTGCCGCGACTGTCTCGAACCCTTCGACTATTTCAAGTGCCTGTGATTGACGGGCCACGAGGACTGCCATGGTCGCCGCCGGTTTCCATTCCCTGACCGTCGCCGAGGTGCAACGCGAGACCGAGGACGCGGTGTGCCTGCGCTTCGAGGTGCCGCCGGCGCTGGCCGCGACCTTCGCCTTCACCCAGGGGCAGTACCTGACCCTGCGTCGCGATCTCGACGGCGAGGACGTGCGCCGGTCCTATTCCATCTGCAGCGGCGTCGATGACGGCGAACTGCGGGTCGCGGTGAAGCGCATCGAGGGTGGGCGCTTCTCCACCTGGGCGAACGACGAGCTCACCGCCGGCACCGCGGTGGAGGTCATGCCGCCCGCCGGCAGCTTCCACACGCCGCTCGCCGCCGAGCACGACAAGAACTACCTGTGCATCGCGGCCGGCAGCGGCATCACGCCGGTGCTGTCCATCGTCAAGTCGATCCTGTCGCGCGAGCCGCGCAGCCACGTGACCTTGCTCTACGGCAACCAGAAGGTCGCGAGCATCATGTTCCGCGAGACGCTGGAAAGGCTCAAGAATCGCTACATGGCGCGCTTCCAACTCATTCACGTGCTGTCGCGCGAACATCGCGACGTCGACATCCTGAACGGCCGCATCGACAACCGCAAAGGCGCGGCGCTGTGCCGCAACCTGCTCGACCTGTCGGCGGTGGACGAGTTCTTCCTGTGTGGCCCGGAGGGCATGATCTCCGAGGTGTCGCGCGGCCTGCGCGGCGCGGGAGTCGACGAGGCGCGCATCCACTACGAGCTGTTCGGCGCCTCGGCGGCCGACGCGGCGGCGGCCATCGAACGTCACCAGGCGCGTGCACGGCGCTACGCCGGCAAGGTGAGCCGCGTGACGGTCAAGGCCGACGGCCGCGAGACGGTGTTCGAGCTTTCCCCGGACGGCGAGAACATCCTCGACGCCGCGCTCGAAGCCGGGGTCGACCTGCCGTTCGCCTGCAAGGGCGGCGCCTGCGCGACCTGCAAGGCCCGCGTCACCCACGGCGAAGTCGAGATGGACGTGCGCCACGCGCTGGAGGACAGCGAGATAGCCGCCGGTTTCGTGCTGAGCTGCCAGGCGCATCCGCTGTCCGACGAGGTCACCCTGGACTTCGATCGCGCGGTGTGAGCGTGGGACGGGCGGGCGCGCCGCTCGCCGCGGCGCTGGACACGCTGGCGCGGAGCCTCGCGCCGCGCGCGGGCTCGCTGGCCGTGACCTTGTTCGGCGACGTCATCGCGCCGCAGGGCAACAGCGTGTGGCTCGGCGACCTGGTGGCGGCGATGCGCGACTTCGGTCTGAACGAGCGCCAGGCGCGTACCGCGCTGTTTCGCCTGGTGCGCGAAGGCTGGCTGGAAGCGCGCGCCGTGGGACGTCGCAGTCTCTACGCCTATACCCCCTGGGGACAACGCCAGTACGCGCGCGCCGCGGAACGCATCTATGCCGTCGACTCGCCGACCTGGGATGGGCAGTGGACCCTGGTGTCGAACGTCGCGCTCGCGCCCGCCACGCGCGACGAGTTGAAGCGCCGGCTCGGCTGGCTCGGCTTCGGCGCGCTGGGCGCGGGGCTGCTCGCCCATCCGCGCGCGCCGCAGGCGGCGCTCGCCGACACGCTGCGGGAACTCGACTGCGGTGAACAGGTGGTGGTGTGGCGCGCCTCGGCGGCGCTCGACGCGCCGCTGGTCACCCTGGCGCGCGGCGCCTGGCGCCTGGACGAGCTGGGCCCGCGCTTCGCCGAGTTCGTCGCGCGCTTCGCGCCCTTCGAGGCCTTGCTGCATGGCGCGGTGGCGCCGCGCGAGGCCTTCATCCTGCGCGTGCTGCTGGTCCACGAGTACCGGCGCATCCTGCTCCGCAGCGCCGATCTGCCGCCCGAACTGCTGCCCGCCGCGTGGCCCGGCCACGCCGCTCGGGCGCTGGCCACGCGTCTCTACCAGCACCTGCACGTGCCGGCCTGTACCCATGCCCGCGCGCTGCTCGGCAACGAGAACGGGCCGCTGCCCGCGCCCGAGCCGGCCTTCGCCGCGCGTTTCGGCGGGCTCGCCGCCGGGGTCTGAAACGGCAGCGCCTCGCATGGCTATTTGCCCGAGGCGCCACTAGCATTACTCCACCCCGGCATCCGTGCCGACAAGCGAGGCCTTTCTGCAATGAACATCGCCGCCACGCCCAGCACGCTGCGCGAGATCGCCGACATGCCGGCGCCGAAAGGTCTGCCGCTGTTCGGCAACCTGTTCGAGATCGATCTGAACCACTTCCACCAGGTTCTCGAACGTTGGGCCGACCAGCTCGGACCGGTCTACAGCTTCGCCATCGGGCCGCGGCGCATGGTGGCGCTGGCCGATCCGGAGGCGATGAAGCGCATGTTCCGCGAGCGGCCCGACACTTTCCGTCGCACGCGGCGCCTGGCCGACGCGCTGGCGGAAATGCGCTTCACCGGCGTGTTCTCCGCCGAGGGCGAGACCTGGCGGCGCCAGCGCAAGCTGGTGGCGATGGCCTTGAACACCGCGCATCTCAAGTCCTTCTACCCGAGCATGCGCACCACCACCGAGCGTCTTCTGGCGCGCTGGCAGCGCGCGGCGCGCGACGGCGCGGACGTGGATCTCTGCGCGGATCTGATGCGCTACACCGTCGACGTCACCACCCAGCTCGCGTTCGGCATCGACTTCAACACGCTCGAGACCGAGGGGCCGGTCATCCAGCAGAAGCTCGACAAGGTCTTTCCGGTGCTGAACTCCCGCATCAACGCGGTGTTCCCCTACTGGCGGCATTTCCGCCTGCCGCGCGATCGGCAACTGGACGCCGCGCTGGCGGACATCCAAGTGCGCGTCAACGCGATCATCGCCGACGTGCGCGCGCGCATGGCCGCCGATCCTGCGCTGTACGAGGCGCCGACCAACTTCCTGGAGGCGATCATCGCCGCCAAGGAAGCGGAAGGCATCGAGTTCTCGGATGACGACATCTACGGCAACGTCTGCACCCTGCTGCTGGCCGGCGAAGACACCACCGCCAACACCATCGCCTGGGCGGTGAACTTCTTCATCGAACAGCCGGCGCTGTTCGCGCGGGCGCGTGCCGAGGCGGACGCGGTGCTCGGCGACTCGCCGGTCGCGACCGACGTCGACAAGGCCGGCGACCTGCCCTTCATCGAAGCCTTCTACAACGAGACCATGCGCTTGAAGCCGGTCGCGCCGATCAACGCCATGGAGCCGCTGGAAGACGTGGAACTCATGGGTTACCGCATTCCACGCGGCACGGTCATCATGATGCTCACGCGGCACATGGCGACCGACGAGGCGCGTTTCGGTCATGCCAAGACCTTCGACCCGGACCGCTGGCTGCGCGAGGCGCCGGTGGCGGGCTGCCCGCACGACACCAGCGCCTACGTGCCTTTCGGCACCGGCCCGCGCTTCTGCCCGGGGCGCAATCTCGCGCTGCTCGAGATCCGCACCGTGCTGTCCATGCTGTGCCGCAATTTCGATGTGCGCCTCGCCCCCGGCACGCCGCCGGTCGAGGAGCACCTGGCCTTCACCATGATGCCGAGGAATCTCACCGTGCGCCTGACGGCGCGTACCAACTGAAGGGGAGCGAGGAATGAGGACGATTCATGCGACGCTGACGCTCTGCGCCGGCCTGCTGCTGTCGACCCAGGTGCCGGCCGCCGACTGCGCCGATGGCAGTGGACCGCAGGAGGCGGTCAAGAACTACATCAGCGCCATGCAGAACCACACGTTCAGCAAGGCCTACGACTTCGTCACCGCCAAGATGACCGACGGCAAGTCGCGCGAGGACTGGGCGGCCCAGCAGAAGCTCTTCTACGAGGGCGGCGAGGTCAACGTGCTCGGCATGGATATCCGCAAGGCACAGGCCCCGGCCGACGACGCGGCCTGCGCGAAGCAGGCCTTCGTGCCGAACATCCTGAAGTCGCGCGACAAGTTCAACAACCAGGGCACCACCGAGTTCGAGGTCTACACCATGGTCAAGGAAGGCGATGCGTGGAAGATCGACGCCCAGGAGACGCTGTTCGACGCCGAGGGCGTGAAGAAGTGGTTCCCGGGTGAAGAGGTGCCGGATTTCGAGGATCAGTACTGACGTCGAACGAAGCAGGGAAACGGGGACAGACCACGGTTTCTGCGAAACCGTGGTCTGTCCCCATGTTGGTCCCCACGGACGGGGGTGAACCGATCTCAGGCCGCCTCGGCCTGCTTCAATCTCTCCAGCGCCTGCCGGTGATCCGGGAAGTGCTGGAGCATGCCTTCGCAGAACTTGCGCATCTCGGCCGGCAGGAACACCTGCACATCGCGCGGCGGCTTGCCCGGGCGGGTCGGAAAGCGGCCCATGCCGGCGAGGATGCAGTACCAGGAGGTCGGGCTGTAGACCTGGCGTCCCGCCTGGCTGCGCAGCTCGCTCAGGAGATCGCCGCCCCTGTCCCACACGGCGAGGATGCGCTCGAGTTCCGGCGTCAGCGGCGTCGCTTCGCGCGCGTTCACCCAGTACTCGGTGTCGCTGCGCGAGTTCAACTTGTAGTGGGTGAAGACGTAGTTCTTCACGCCGTCGAAGATGAGATTGATCTTCTCGTTCACGTCGGCGCGGTAGCGTTCGCTGAAGCCGCCCTGTTCGTAGCGCTGCATGAACATGTCGACCGTGTCCTGCACGATCATGAGCGCGGTTGCTTCCAGCGGCTCGATGAAGCCCTGCGCGAGTCCGACCGCCAGGCAGTTGCGCACCCAGGACTTCTCCACGCGGCCGACGCGCATGCGCAGGTGCCGCGCCTCCACCGGTGAGTCGAGCAGGCCGAGTGTCTCGCGCAGTTCGCGTTCGGCGGCGTCCTTGTCGACGTACTCCGAGGAATACACGTAGCCGTTGCCGTAGCGGTTGGTGAGCGGGATCTTCCACACCCAGCCGAATTTCAGCGCGCGGGACAGGGTCTCCGAGGGCAGCGTGCCGTCGGCGTCCAAGGGCGTCGGCATGGCGACCGCGCTGTCGTTGAACAGCCACTGCTTGTAGGGCTGGAAGGGCACGTTCAGCGTCTTGCCGATCAGAAGGCTCGCGAAGCCGGTGCAGTCGACGAAGAAGTCCGCGTCCACCTGGCCATGCTCGGGGGTGTCCACTCCCGCGATGTCGCCGTTCTCGTGCACCCGCACCTGGTTCACGGTGCCAACGAGGTGGCGCACGCCGCGCGCGGTCGACCAGCGCTTGAGGAAGTCGCCGATCAGCGCCGCGTCGAAGTGGTAGGCGTAGTCGGCCACGTAGCCGCTGCGTTCGTCCGGCTGCGGCGCGCGGCGCTGCCCGGCCAGGTACTGCGAGATGAAGAAGGTGTCGGGATGCGCGTGCACGTCGAGGTTGCGGCTGCGCAGCGAGGCGTTCTGGTAGAAGGCGCGGATCGGGCCGTCGTCGCTCTGCGAGAAGAACGGGTGGTAGTAGCTCTGGTAGCCGGGCTTGGTCGACCAGTCTGGAAAGCGGATGCCGCACTTGTAGGTGGCGTTGCAGTGGGGCATCCACTCCGCTTCGCTCACGCCGATACGATCGAAGAAGCGACGCATCTTGGGCGTCGAGCCCTCGCCGACGCCGATGATGCCGATGCTGTCGGATTCGAGCAGCGTCACTTCGAAACCGTGTTTCGCCCAAGAGTGGACCAGCATCGCGGCGGTCATCCAGCCGGCGGTGCCGCCGCCGACGATGAGAATGCGCTTGGCTGTGGTGGGTGTATCGGCCATGGATTCAACCTCGTACGGAAAAGTCTCGGTGACGGGACCGCGTCGGCGCAGTATGGTTCGCCGCCTCGCTCCTCGCCTGACGCCGCGCAAGCACGCGGCAAAAAAAAACGCGGGATGGTTGCCCATCCCGCGTTCCTTGGAACGGTGAGTTCCCCGGGACTATTAGGTACCCAGGCGGCGCATGGCCGACTGCGTGATGTAGTCCGAGATGAACTTCGTCGGCTCGATCTGATCGTAGCCCGACTTCCAACCGCCCTGGCAGGTCTCCGACTGGCAGAAGCGCGTGATGCGCTTGGACTGGATGTCGTGGGAGATAACCCAGTTCCAGCTCCACTCGGTACGACCGTCGGACGCCTTGGTCACATGGCTGCCGTAATCCGGCACGCCAGGCTTGCCCTTGTCGACGTCGGTGTTGTAGTACGCGAAGCCCGGCTCGAAGGACTTCCAGGTCTCGCCGCGGCGGTCGTAGGAGATCGCCTGCGGGTACTCCAGGTTACGCGCATCGAGGTAGATGCGGCGCTTCTGCAGCGGCGCGCGCGGGAAGCCGGTGGGCTCGCCCTCGAGCACGATGATTTCCGGAATGAGCGACTTGCCGACGTTGTAGTAGGAAGTGCCCTTCGGACCACCGCAGGTCGGGTGCTGCCAGTTCGGCTGGTCGGGACGCCAGTTGTAGTGCATCGCGCCGAGGAACGGGCCGCGGTGGATGATCTTCCAGTTGCCCCAGGTCAGCATCGGGTCGCCGGCGGCCCATGCATCGGAGAGGAACAGGTTGATGCCGGCAACGAGCGGCTCGAAGCGCTGGTTGGTCGGGAACCGGCGCACGCGCTTGAACGCGGGCAGGTAGCCGTACAGTTCCGGGAACTTGGCCTGGTCGTAGTACCACTCGTTCATGAACGCGGTACCCTTGATGTCGTTGGGTGCCGTGAACCAGACCGACTGGAAGCGGATCATGTCCTCGTGACCGTCGAGGTAGGTCTTGCCGCCGTTGGAGTTCGGATTGACCAGACCCTGGGTCTGCTGCTGCGCCCACACGAAGTGGTACTCGTACTGCACGTCACCCTCGGCATCCAACGCGTAGGTCGGGATGGCGAAGATGTCCTGGTCGTGACGGCCCCAGGACAGGGTCACGTTGGCGATGCACTCCTGGCCGGTCTGCGCGTCCGGGAAGGGATGACCACCGATCCACGGCTTGCCGTCCTTGGTGTAGACGTTGCCGTCCGAGCCGAACTGCGCCTGGCCCCAGTTCTTCAGGGTGGCGTCGAGGTAGTAGGGCGGGAACTGGGCTTCGGTCGCGGTCTGGGTCGGCAGGATGAAGAACGTACGGCCGTCCTGCGCAACTTCCTGGTAGACCATCGGGTCGAGCAGGTCCTGGACCAGTTCGACGTTGTCCTTGCTGATGACGTCACCGACCTTGATCTTGCCCTTGGTGTAGGCCTCGATGTTGGTCAGTTCTTCGGGATAAGCCTTGAAGCTGTCCCCGGATTCGGCCATCAATGGCCACAAGGCGCTCAGGATGCCGGCGCTGCCGAATCCCTTCGCCGTCTTCTCCATGAAGGCGCGACGGCTGTAGTCGTAGTCGAATTTTTGGATATGCATTATTTCCCCTGCCTTTCCGAATGGAATGGGTAGTACTGTCGGAGCGTGGGAACGCGCCCCCACCCCGCAGCCAGCACCCCTTGCAACGATGCGCGGACGTATCGCCAGCCGCATAAGGTATCGCAGCCCACGGGTTCGTCCAAGACCTGGGGCGTGATGGGGACGTCCCGGGTCCGCCGGTAAGTCCCCCCATTCGGGCGGGAGGTTCAAACCCCCGGTCGAGCCGCCCGGCGCGGTCCCGGCCCGGGGCGAATCCTTTAATATGCGACGAGCCGACCTTCGGAGCAGATTCTCATGGTGACCGCCATCGTGCTCATCCAGACCCGCCACGGGCGCGCCAAGGAAGTGGCCCAGACCCTGGCCGACTTCCCCGAGATCTCCGAGGTCTACTCGGTCGGCGGCAGCTACGACGTGGTCGCCATCGTGCGCGTCAAGAAGAACGAGGACATCGCCGACATGGTCACCGAGCGCATGGTGCAGGTGGACGGCATCGAGCGCACCGAGACCATGATCGCGTTCCAGACCTACTCTCGGCACGACCTGGAGAGCGTCTTCTCCCTGGGGATCGAGTAAGTCCCACGTGGCCCTGACCTGGTGGCGGCCCCACGCGGTGGTGTGGGGCGAGTGCGATCCCTTCGGCCTGGTCTACTACCCACACATGCTGGCGTGGCTGAACGACGTCGAGCACGACCTGTGGCGGGCCCTCGGCCAGCCCATCGAGTCCATGATCGCCCGCGACCGCACCACCTTCGTGATGGGCGAGGTCGCATTCCGCTTCACCGGGCCCATCCGCTACGGCGAGCCGGTGATGATCTTCCTCCGCCTGGACAGCCTCGGCCGCAGCACGCTGCACTGGAGCACACGGGTGGTCCACGGCGAGACCGCCGCCCCCGTGTGCGAGGGCACCGCCACCCGGGTCTACGCCCGTGTGCAGGACGACGGCGGGCTCAAGGCCACGGCCATCGGTCCGGAACTGCGCGCCCTGTTGGCGACCACGCCGCGACCGTCCGCCAGCCTGACACCGACGCTGGCGGCGGTGCTCGACTGGTGAGTCTCGCGCGGGGACGGCGCTATAGTCGCCGTCACCAGCTTCGACTCACGGACCGCGCGACATGACGCCCATCGCCATTCCCCACGGCGCCTACTGGTGCACGCCCTTCGCCCGCTGGCAGGGGAGTCTCGCCCACCTGCACAGCCTGGAGTTCGCCGCGCGGGTCGCGGCCGAGGCGCTGGCGGCGCGCGGCATCCCGCCCGCGGTGTTCGATTATGGCGTGCTGGGCATGACCGTCCCGCAGCGCCACAGCTTCTACGGCATGCCCTGGGTGTGCGGGCGGCTGGGCGCGCCGCAGGTCGGCGGCCCGACCATCATGCAGGCGTGCGCGACCAGCGCGCGGGTGCTGGTGCAGGCGGGGCAGGAGGTGAGCGGCGGCGGCGCGAGCTGCGTGCTCGCCCTGACCGCCGACCGCGTGTCCAATGGTCCGCACCTGTACTACCCCAACCCGCTGGGCGCGGGCGGCACCGGCGACAGCGAGGACTGGGTGCTGGGCAATTTCGAGCGCGATCCGCTGGCCGGCTGCAACATGCTGGCAACCGCCGAGAACTGCGCGCGGCGCTGGCAGGTGAGCCGCGAGGCGCAACACGACCTGGTGCTGCGGCGCTACGCGCAATACCTGGACGCGACGCGTCCCGATGCCGCGGGCAGGACCTTCCAGTCGCGCTACATGGTGACGCCGCTCGCGGTGCCCGATCAGCGCGGCAAGCGCATCGTCGCCACGCTGGAGGGCGACGAGGGCATCCACCCGACCACGGCCGAGGGCCTCGCGCGCCTCGCGCCGGTGCAGGCCGACGGCACCGTCACCTACGGCGCCCAGACCCATCCCGCCGACGGCAACGCCGGCATGGTGATCACGACCCCGGACCGGGCGCGAGAGCTGGCCCGCGACCCTGGTGTGCGCATCGAACTCGTCGCGAGCGGCCAGGCGCGCACTGAACTGGCCTACATGCCGGCCGCGCCGATCGCCGCCGCGCGCCGCGCGCTGGACGCGGCCGGGCTCGGCATCGCCGACCTGGCCGCCATCAAGTCGCACAACCCGTTCGCGGTGAACGACATCCTCTTCGCCCGCGAGACCGGCGCCCCGCTCGAACGCATGAACAACTACGGCTGCTCGCTGATCTGGGGCCATCCGCAGGCTCCGACCGGCATGCGCGCCATCATCGAGCTCATCGAGGAACTGGTGATGCGCGGCGGCGGCCACGGCCTGTTCCACGGCTGCGCCGCCGGCGACACGGCGATGGCGGTGGTCGTGCGCGTGCACTGAGCGGCGATGGACGTCGAAGGTGACATCCACGTGCCGGCGCCGCCCGAGGTGGTGTGGGAGCGACTCATCGATCCGGCCGTCCTCAAGCGCTGCATTCCGGGCTGCACGCGCATGACCCGGCTGGCCCCGCATCGCTTCGAGGCCGAGATCGAGGTGCGCTACGGGCCGGTGCACGCGAGCTTCCTGACCGACATCGCGCTCACGGACGTGGTCGCGCCCGCGCACTACGTGCTCTCCGGGCGGGGCCACGGCGGCTTGGCGGGGGTGGGCGAGGGCCGCGCCGAGGTGCGCCTCGACGCCGCGCCGGGCGGCACCGCGGTGCGCTATC
>JAIEQK010000159.1 GCA_019747795.1 Gammaproteobacteria bacterium
CGGCGCTGCCGCTTGCCGCGGCCTGCGCGGCGCTCGCCATCGCGCTCGGGCACGCGCACGCGCCGCGGGGCGCCGCGTCGGGCCTGGACGATGTCGAACTGCTGGCCGGGCATGAACCGCTCGAGTTCTACCAGGACCTCGAGTTCTATGCCTGGCTCGCGCTCGATGATCCGGCGCCTTGAGCGCCCATGGGTGTGGCTCGCCATGTGCGCGACGGGCGCGGCGCTGGCGCAGGACGCGCCGCCGCCCGACGTCGAGCTGCTCGAGTTCCTGGGCGAGTGGACCGACGCGAGCGGCCGCTTCGTCGATCCGACGCTCGAAGGGGCGACGCCGTCCGCGAGCGACGAGATGACTGGCGACGGCGTGACCGCCGGCGAGGTGCAAGATGACGCGCCTTGAACTGCTCGGCGCCGCGCTGGCGATCCTCCTGTGTCACATCGCGCTGCCCGCGGGTGCGCAGAGCTTCGACCAACTGCCGCCCGAGACCCGCGCGCTGCTCGCGCCCTTCGCCGCGGACTGGTCACAGTTGCCGCCGGAACGGCGCGAACGTCTGCTGCGCGGCGCCGAGCGTTGGTCGACCCTCGACGCGGAAGAGCGTGAGCGCGTGCGCGGTGCGCTCGGCCGCTGGCAAGGACTGCCGGAGACGCGACGCGAGGCGATACGCGAACGCTTCCGTCGCTTCCAGGCGCTGCCCCCTGCGGAGCGTGACGCGCTGCGTGAACGCTTCCAGCGTTTCAAGTCCCTGCCGCGCGCGGAACGTGAACGTCTGCGCGAGCGCTGGCGGTCTCTGCCACAGTCGCGTCGCGAGGCGATACGCGAACGTCTGCGCGAACGGCGCGACGCGCCGCGTTGAACGCGCTCATGCTGCGCACGCTCGCTCTCTTGTAGATGAGTGACCGACAGGCTGTCGGTGTGTGTCTGACGGACACACGCACGCGGTGATGCCTCGCGTGTGATTGGCGCCGTTGCCGTGTGCGTATGCACACTACGAGCGCACCGTAAGTTGTGAACTCCATTCCATTCGTACCCCTCCGCGCGAACTAGTCTTCCCCCACGGTCGCGCTCTTCCAGCAAGACGCGACCGATAAGAAAAACTGAAAAGAACGCGTCGCTGCGGAGGGTTTTCGAGTTGGCCATCGAGCCGCGCCGCGCGCGCATCTCGATAGTCTTCCGCGAACACGTCGCCGTGCGCGCATCCACGCGGCCCTCCACACACACACCCTTGGAGGACCTGGACATGAACCCACGAAGATTCCCGCGTCGCCGCTCGGCGTTATGCGCTGCTTTGTGCCTGGCGTTCGCGGCGTCACCTGCCGGCGCGATGGAGGTGAAGAAGTTCGCCATCGGCGACTTCACCGACGAATGCGGCGGCAGCGAGCGCTCGAGCTGGCCGAACATGGTGGACGGCTGGTACGACGAGATGTCGGACCACGGCCACAGCCGCGATGGCAACTACGTCAACGGTGACATGACGCTGCGGCGCTTCTGCGATCCGGACTGGGACGCGGCCTGTCGTGACGACAGCTACGTCGACGACGCCGACGCCTTTGTCATCGCCACCCACGGCGCCGACAGCGGCGATCACTGGCAGAGCCTCATGCGCTGGAGCTGGAACGGCCATTGCCGTCTGGACGCCGGCGGCACGGCGGACGAGATGTGGGTGGGCGACATCGACGCCGAGTTCGGCATCCTCTCGTCCTGCCACAGCGGCGACGACGACAACATGCCGGGCCTGCGCCGCGCGATGGTCGATCCCGGCGATTCCGCGGTCAACGGCCGGCGCGCGCACCAGCTGCAGGTGTTCCACGGCCTCATGTACATCTCCAACGGGCGGCGCGACGACTACGAGGACTTCGCCGACGACGCCCACTCGGAGTCGATGTCCGATGCCTGGGTGTACAACCAGATCGACAGCAAGCAGTGCCCGGTGGCCTACGCCACCAGCAGCTCGCTGAACGGTTGCCTCACGCGCCTCAACTACGAGCGCTACAACTACGTCTACGGCGATCCCCCGGGCAACAGCTACTACTGCTGGAAAGCCTTCCTGGAATGCGACCCGGATGACGAGACGGCGTGGAATCCGCCCTGAGCGATGCCATGCGCGCCCACGTCAGAACCCCATTCACGAGGAGAATCGCCATGTTTCGAACCCACGCTCGCCGTGCGCCGCTGGGCCTCATGCTGAGCTTGCTCAGCGCCACCGCCGCCGCCGTCCCGGACGACGGTGGCAGACCTGTGCCGCCGCCTGATCATCGCCCGTCGCTGGAGACGCTGCGTCAGCTGGTCGACGAGGCCATGCCCGTCGATGTCCAGGAAGACAACAGCAAGCTGCTCGCCGTGCTGCTTAAACCGCAGGTCGCGCCACGCGGCCCGTCCGACGGCTTCGACATCGCCAAGACCGGACGCCTGCTGCGTCTGGGACGACCGGTGCCCGGCAAGGGCTGCTTTCGACCGCCGCCGGACTTCGACTGCACCTACAGCGAGGGCTCGCCGGGCGGCGGCGGTGCCTACAAGGAACTGCGCGCCGACAGTCTCGGCAATCTGCGTTTCGTGAGTCGCCTGCCCGATCCCACCCGCGGCAATCCCGAGGGCGGCACGGCGCCGCGGTTGCCGAAGTTCTCGCTCGACGACAAGCAGGCGGTGCAGACCTTCGCCGATCTCTTCACCGGTCCGTTCCAGGTGCCGGGCAGCGAAGTGCCGCCGATCGACTCGTGGAAGGTGCGCAAGCTCGCGCTCGGCGTCGCCGACGCCGACAAGGGCACGCCGACCACCACGCAGATCATCGCGGGTCTCGTGCAGGTGCCGCGCATGGTGAAGGTCGATGGCCTGCACGTGCCGATGGTGCCGGTGATCGGTGGCGAGGTGCAGGGCGCGATGGACGATTTGGGCGTGTTTCGCGTGAAGGTCAACGACTGGACGCGCTTCACCATGCCGGAGCGTCTGCGCGGCGCGAGCGCGCCGTCGCGACGTGTGCTGGTGGACGACATCGCCGAGCAACTGAGTCGCCAGCTCGCCGACAAGCCGCAGCGCATCGCGGTCGAGATCGCCTACGCCAAGGGCGATCGCTTCAGCGAACTGGTGGTGCCAGAGGGGAGCGAGGAGCCCTCGCCGACCGCGGCGAACACCATTCCCGACGCGCACCGCTACGTGCCCGTGCTCGTGACCAGCGTGACGCCCATGCCGGCCGACAGCACGGAGGACGAGCAGGACGCGGCCTTCATCGCCGAGGCCGGCTTCGAGATGGTCACGCCGCTCTACGAGCTTGGTGACTGAGAGTGACAGGCCGAGGCGCGGCAGCTTTCGCGTCGCGCCTCGGCCGCCCATCAACCTGCAGCACGGAGAATCCCATCATGCAGCGTTCATCCCTGACACATCTCGCGGCGGCGCTTGCCCTGCTCGCGACCGGCGCCGCGCGCGCCAGCGTCGAACTGCCGGGCGGCGACAGCTTTCTCAATGGCACGCTGGCCTTCACCTACGGCGCAAATGGCTCGGCGCGCATCGACCCAGCGCTCTACGTCGGCGGCAACACCGCCTTTCCGACCGGCCTGGACACGGCGTTCCTGCCGGTGGACAGCGTCACCGCCGCCACGGGCCTCGGCTACGGGTACAGCGTGGGCGGCTTCGGCAGCGGCGCGGCGCGCGTGACCTACCGCATCGTCAACCAGACCGGCACCGGCTGGCGCAACCTGCGCTTCATCGCCGACGTGTCGGGCGATCTGTTCGACGACAAACAGGAAATCGTCACGCTGAAGGGCGCGGCCGGCGCCCCCGGCGAAGCCGCGCGCTTCGGCATCGACGACGCGGTCAGCGGGAACCTTTTCCTGAACGATCTGATCGTCGAAGGACAGCTGGACGACACCGACCACTGCGCGGGCCCCTGCGCCGCCGAGGGCGCCCTGCAATGGGACCTGGCGGCGCTGGAGAACGGTGAGATCTGGGAGATCTCGGCGATGCTGTCCGACGATGGGAGCGCGGTCTCGCAGCGCCTGCTCGAGTTCGCGCTGACCGATGGGGCAGGCGCCCCGCTCGAACCCGGGCAGGTGCTGAGTTTCTCGGGTACGGCGGCCGTCACGGCGGTGCCGTTACCGGGGGCGGCGCTGTTGTTCGGGGCTGGGCTACTGGGACTGGTGCCGCGCAGACGGTGGCGGTGAGAGGCTGGCGGGCAGGCTGCTGACAAGCGTCTCGGGTGGGCGATGACACGCCCACCCGAGACTTGATGAGCCCCCTTCAGCGGCGGCGTCGGCGCGCGCCCGCGGCGGCGAGCAGGCCCAGGCCGAGCAACGCGGGCACGGAGGGTTCCGGGGTCACGACCACGCGGTCGAAAGTCCGGCGGGCCCCCAGGAGGCCCACCGGCCTTCTCTCGCGACACGTCGTGGTGTTGTTGGTGAGGTCGAAAACGCAGTTCGCCCCGGAGAACTGGCTACCGCTAGCCCCGGTCACGCCCAGGGTCCCGTCCCAGCTGATGGACGCCCTTTGAATGCGACCTTCACGGTAGCTGTTCCCGTCCGGGTAGGCCACCAGTTGGGTCTCGTCCCTTTCGAGATTCAACTGGAAAGACAACAGTTCACCGAGCGTCGAGAATACGGCGTCGAAGAGCGTGACCTCCGCCGGCGAGTCCCACAGGAGCCCTGGCGTCTGCCAGTTGATGGAGGTCACTGCACAGGTCGCGCAGTCCAAGCCGGTGAACTCCGCGCCGTTGCCCGCGAACTCGAAGCTGAAGCTCCCGGGCGGACTCGAATCCGCTGCCGGCGTGGAATCACTGAAATACACCGTGCGGCTTTCGATCGGCAGCGCCTGTGCCGTGAGGCTGATGCCGAGCAGGGCGAGGAGGCAGAGCAGATAGCGTAGGGATGAGTGCTTGGAGCGCATGTGCGTGTCCTGACTGATTGTTGTTGTTGATGTCCTGATGCCGCGGGTGAATCCCTCCCTCCACGCTGCGCGAAGTCTTTAGCAAGTCTGTTGCCAATCGTGTCGCTTCGCTAACAGGCGTTATTCCTCAGCGAGTTATGCATCTACGCACCCGCGCAGGGTCCGCCGGCTGTAAAGAATCCCAGAAAACCCACCCTATCGGGGGTGCCTGCATTCTGAAAATCTTTACAGGTTCGCGTCCCGATCCGCCGAGGACTTGGCCGCGCCCATGGACGCGAGCCGTGCGCCACCCGGCAGCACCGGTAGGCGAGGTTGCCGCCAAGTAAAGCGTCCTATTCACTTCGAAGGTGGCTGTGCCCCTCGAAGGGAGACGGCTAGACTCGGGCCGCAAAAAAAAGGACTTCGATCATGCGCCACATGCTGTCCGCGCTCCTTGTTTCCACCGCGCTACTCACCGGCTGCGCCGGCACCGCGCCCAAGGCCACCTTCATCGCACCGCCCGTCAAGGACACGCGCGTCCGTAACGGCGACACCGTGAAGGTCGCCGTCGTGGCCGGCGCCGGCGTCGAGATGCTGGAAAGCGAGCGTCTGCACCTGGGCGAGGTCATCTCGCAAAAGCTCGGGCAGTTCCAGGCCATGAACCCCGCGACGGGGACACCGGTGGCCTACGACCTGGAGGTGACGGTCTCGCGCTTCGAGAAGGGCAACGCCTTCGCCCGCGCGATGCTCGCAGGCCTGGGGCAGATCCACATCGACGCCCGCGTCCGCCTGCTGAGTGCGGCGGACCAGTCCCAGGTGAGCGCCTTCGACTTGAAGAAGACCTTCGCCTGGGGCGGCATGTATGGCGCGACCACCGGCATCGAGGACGTGGAACCGGCGTTCGCCGAAGGGGTTGCTTCCGCCTTGACCGGGCTGGAAGAAGCGAAGAAGTAGGGGCGGGTGCGGGCCGAACGTTCGCCGCCGAGACCCGCGACTGAATCCGGGTCTGCGCTATCCGCCTGGCGGCTGCGCCGCCACGGTTCCATCGGCAGGCGTCTTGGGCACGGCGTTCCGCCACAGCCCCGCGAGGTCGAGCGGCTCTGGCGCCGGGTTCGCGCGAATGTGCGCATCGATCAGCGCTTCGAATTCCGGGTCCAGGCTGCCCTTCAGGATGGCGTAGGTCGCGCGGTAGCCCGGCGAGCGCATGATCCCGAGCAAGGTCTTCAGGCTCGAGGCCCAGCGATCCTCGGCGATGGTGCCCTCGCGGTTCTGACGGAACAGTTCCTCGAAGATGCGCAGAATGGACACGCCGAAGTAGTAGAACTGCTGGATCTGCCGGTCCGACAGGGACGCGTCGCCGTGGATGCCCGCGCTCACGAACTCGATGAACTCGGCCTCGGTCATGCGCAGGATGATGTCCTGGTACTGTTCACTACGCGCCTGGTGCATCTGCGCCATCTGACCCTTGGCGACCAGGTGGGTCTGGCGCCCGAGGTAGATGACGGAGACGAGCAGCGCCAGGGTGGAGACCAGTTGGCTGACGTAGTAGATCTGCTCCAGTGACATGGCTCGAGTCCCAGTGGCGCGGCAGGTCGCAGATTATCGCGCGGAATGGTCGCCTACATGGCCGCGCGGGATGTCGAGACCAAAGCGCGCAGGTCATCGCTTCAGCCTCTCGGCGGTTGTGCGCAATATCGCCTGGGCCTCGGCGCCGAACCAGGCGTCCAGCAAGTTATCGATCATCGGCGCGATGTTCGCGCGAATCTCGCGCCGCAGGGCAAAGCCGCGCTGGTTCTTCGAATGTGCGAATGCCAGGCGGGGCAGCGCCGCCAGCGAGACGGCCTTGGCCAGGGCGGTCTCTTCCACTTCGGAGGGCGCCGTCACCGCGGTGAACAGGCCCATGGTGGCCGCCTGATTGTCGTGCCGATATACGCCTCCCTCGACAGCGAAACATCTTCCCAAGGACCTTTCGCCGGACTGGTTCGCGGAGGCTTGGACCTAGGAATCGAGGAAATCGAACACCGACCAATCGATGTCAGGCAGCTCGAGCCACGAGAGGTCGAAATCGAAGAACGCGGAATCGCCTGGGGTAGAGACGGACTCGGCCATTTCCCTTTTCATGGCCGAATAATCGCAAGCCTCGCCGACCTGGGCGTGGAGCCGGTCAAAGTCGGCATGCGAGTTGAAGAAGGCATGGGACCAGCAGGCGAAATCGAAGGTGACGCCCTGCCGTTTGTTGGCGTTCTGCACCTGCTGAATGGAATAGAACTTCCGCTTGCCATAGTGCTGGACGAGGTCGTTGCCGACCCGCTTGAGTTGCGCGCGGCGGTCGGCGGGTTGCATGGCGCAGGCGCGCATTTCGACTTCCTTTCCTGATCCTGACTAACGTGCGGGCGAGGGGCATCGACGCGCCCGGCGCGGAGAAGGCTGCGCCAAGGTGAGGTCAGCGCCGACCTCGACCGAGGTTCTGCTCAAGCGTACGGCGTACCATCCCTGTGGACGAACACCCAGCTTCCGTCGACCCGAAGCGCCTTGATGTCGTCGTCGGGGTAGGCGCCTTCATCACCCCGTGAGCGATCTCCGACCTCCAGGTACACAGCGTCTTCGTTCGTAGCATTCAGCAATCTGTGTCCATTGCCGGCGCCTGCCCTGAACCCCGCACACATGCCGGGTTCAAGCTGGGTCAGTCCCTCATCGGTGTGGAGTGTCGGATGACCACTCAGCACATAGATGAACTCGTCCTGCAGGGTATGGTAGTGGCGCAGGGATGAGACCGCGCCCGGCTGGAGCGTGACCAGATTGACACCGAAGTTCTGCAGGCCGAACAAGTCGCCCAGCACGCGCTTCAATCGGCCGGCCATCTGCGTGGCGAAGGGCTCGGGATAAACCGAAGGACGGGTTCTGACGGGCACGTCCATGGCCGCGACCGCGACGAGCTTACATGGCTCCATCAGGTGTACCTCATTGTCCTGGTATCGGCGGATGTGCGCTCACCGCGGACTGGTCCGCCCCAACGGCAGGTAGGAGGTGCACGCCCTCGGTCGACCTGCCCAGATTCATGGTGACCGCTGCTACTTCGACGATGACTTGGCCAAGGAGGCGCATCAGTTGTTGCACCACTGGCTTTCGCAGGGAACGCCATCTCCATCGCCGTCCATCTTCATCGTAGGACAGTGCTTCAAATAGTACTTCGCCTCGGCGCAGGAGCTCATCTCCGAGCAGTAGGCCTTGCCTGCGCACCTGTATTGCTCGTCCGGGCTATCGGCCGTCTGGTGCACAACTGTTGTGGCGTGCGCCGAGCGCGGCGCGGGCTTCAAGCTCGAGTAGGCGGCCAATACGAGGACAACCGTCAAGAGGACACCGATGGACTTCGACAAAGTACCGACAGCAGGCCGGCTGCCATGGTCGGCACGGACCCTTGCTTTCGGCTTAGGTAGGCGTGGCAGTCCCGGGATATGGGCGTCCGCGGCCCGCAACCGCCCGTCTTCGCCCTTCATCGGCTGATAGGTAACGGTATCTCCAACCTGCGGCGGTCGAGAGATGTTGCCAAAGTCGCGAATGTGAACGAAGACATCCGCGCTCCCATCCTCAGGCCGGATGAAGCCGAAGCCCTTGTCGGACTTCCACGTGACGATGGTTCCCTTCATGGTGATGGAACTCGAATCCTGTCGAGCGAGCCAGGCGGCCGTTCAGCGGCGTCGGAGCGCGCAGCGCGGACCGCCGAATATTCCCAAGTCATGTTCTCGATCCTGACCAATTTGGTCGACCCGGACCAGCAGATGACCGTCGCGCCCTCGCGCGTCAGCATGCGCGCGATCGCTTCGCCGAGCCCGCGACCCGCGCCGGTCACGAGCGCCACGGATCCGTGAAACGCGCCGCTCATGGCGTGCTGGGTTCCGCGTGGCGCCGCGCGGCGTGTCGCATGAAGGGCACCACCTTGGACGAGGCCGGCGCCACTAAGCGCCCGGCCTTGGCCACGGGCAGCGCCTCGGCATAGATGCGCAGCAGCGCGTCCACCACGTGGTTCCAGGTGAACTCGGCCGCGCGCTGTCGCCCGGCCTCGCCAAGCGCGCGGCGCCGCACGGGATCGTGATACAGCGCCGGAGGCATTCTACCCAGGCCGGTTCGTCACAGGCTTGGGGGTCTCGCATCCCACCCTCGTAAGTGACATTCGTGGTCACGCCTACGGCCAGCCGTTGACGACCATGCGGCGCTACCTGGACGCCATGGAGGCCTCCAGACCTCATGTCACTGGAAAAGACACCCCCATAGTTCTTGGTGCGCTCGGGCCCAAGATGTCCGCGCTCGGCGCGGAGCGCTGCGCGGGTGTCCACCCGTTCAACGCCCCTGTCTCGCATACCCGACGCACCCGTTCTGAAATTGGCCCGCGGCCCTGGATTTGTACTGCCCAGCACATCTGTTTGGAGTCAGATCCGGCCGTCGTTCGAGCGGCGGCGAGACAGGCTTTAGGGTTTTACTTCATTACGCCAAATTACCAGCGCCATTGGCTTTCTCTCGGATTCGCCGAACACGATTTCAAGAATGGTGGAAGCGACCGACTGATTGATGCGTTGGTAGCGTGGGGCTCTGAGACAGATATACGAGAAAGAATCGCCGAACACTTCGACGCCGGTGCGACCCAAGTCATAATCAATACCATCAACCCCAGCGCCGCTTCGGCGTCTGAGTTGCCGAATGCGATCGCTGGCCGGAACTTTCAGTCGGCACCGCACTGGGAAGCATTTGAGCGCCTCCGTCCATCCTAGCGCTACAGGGCCAACCCCGAAGCCGCACACACCGAACGAGCGGTTACAGAGGAGTGTTCGACGCGGCGCGCTCCACAGCCGTGGAGCAGGGGCTCCAGTCTTATTCCACGGCCAAGGGCGCTTCGATGCCTGTGCCATGACGTCCAGCGAGCCTTTGAGCGGCACCCACCGTTCCGTTGCTCGGTTCATGAGAGCCCGACGAACCACATTTGCTTCCGCCCACGTCACCGCGATATGCCTCACGCTGCGTCAATCGCCTTGGCGATGCCCCAAAAGTCCTCGTCCCTGGGCCTCTCAACTACCAGGCCGCACTCTACCTGAAGTGTCGTAATGCCTGTAAACCGCACCGTTTTGCCGCTCAGGGGAACATTGAGCATTGACCCGACGTGTCGAACTGTCTGGGTCCTTCGGGCGACCACATGGCTGTCGTCTTCGATGGTTTGTTCGATCTGCGGTGAGTTCATTTCGAATACGGCGCGCTGACCGGCTGAGGGGGAATCACAGTCGCTGGTTAGGGCCCGCTCCACAGGTTTTCATTGCTACCTTTTTAGCTTCTCAGCCGTAGCCCGCAAAATGCCTTGTGCCTCGGCGCCAAACCAAGCATCTAACAGGCAATCGATCATCGGCTCGACATTCGCGCGGATCTCTCGCCTGAGCGTCAGGGTGCGCTGTTGCTTTGATTGCGCGAAGGCCAATCGTGGAAGTCCACCAAGCACTGCCGCTTTGGCGAGGGCGGTAGACTCGACTTCCTCGGGCGCTGTGACCGCATTGATGAGGCCAGTTGCAGATGCTTCGTCCGCGGTAATCAATTTGCCACTGTAAATTAGCTCGGACGCGACGGATTCCGTGGTTAGGAAGCGTAGCAATAGCTCTGCAAAGTATGGGTTCGGGACGCCGAGCTTAACTTCTGGCATTCCGATGAGCACCCGTCCAGTTGCGCCGACTCGGTAATCAGCCGCGACGAGCAGCGTTTTCCCGGCTCCGATGGCGTGCCCCTTCATAGCACCCACTACAGGAATGGGTGTCTCCAGAATCTTTAGAACGAGCCCGCACAACGAAAGGAACATTTGCCGCATGGTGGAGCGGTCCTGCAGCACGGCCCACTGAAGATCTAGGCCGTTACAGAAGAATTTTTCTCCACCCATAAGCACCGCGGCGGTGCTCGTCGCTAACGTTTGATCAATCGCCGAAGCGAGGTCCGCAACTACGCCAGGAGTCAAAACGTTTGCCGCAGTATTCTCCAAACGAATTCCTACGATGCCGGGGGCGAGGTCTATGACTTTTACGGACACTAGATGTCTCCAGTTATTTGGTCAGCGAGGCCTGACAGTTGAATACTCCGAAACACCCATCCATCCAAGCCTCACCTGCCGCCAATCCCGGAATAGTTTCTTCCGCATTTCCCGCCCGGACCGGTAATCCACCTAATCCGTCATCAACCTCGCCAACGAGGCAAGCGTCTGTTCTGCAGAAAATTACAACGCGGATCAGTAACCCACGCCAGTCCCACACCGGCCGATAGAAGAGTGGATAAGACACACCTGAGATTCTCGTCGGTCGGTCTTCACGTGGCTTCCTCGTGGCTTCAAGTCGCCCGCTGGGCGATCAGGACCAGGTGCTTCTCCGGCCACTGGTCGAACTCGAGGTGCCGGCAGACGCAAGCAGCCTCGGTAATGGTGGCGAGCAACGCAGGGATCCCGAGAGATGCGTAGTAGAGGGACGGTCCCATGCGGTCTTCGTGGTGCTCGGCTGGAGCGTCCAGGCCGCCGGCCGTGAAGATCAGCACGCCGCCAGGGGCCAGCATTGCCATCAGCTTCAAGTACAGTGCGCGCTGCGACTCCAGTGGCACGTGCCACACGCTGTCCCAGGCGGTGATGAAGCGGTAAGGGTGGGGTGGCTGCCAGGTGCAGATGTCGGCGTGGTGGACGGTGATGGTCGGGTCCGCTTCGCGGGCGAATGCGACCATTCGGGCGGAGAGGTCCACGCCTTCCATGGTCAGGCGCAATTCGCGCAGCGGGGCGTTGAAACGCGTGCTCGCGCCGCAGCCGACGTTGAGGGCATGGCCGCCGGGCCCGTCGAGAAAGGCCAGTGCGCGCCGGTGCTGGGCGAGGCCGTTGTCGGGGTTGAAGCGGCTGTCCTGCCAGCTTTCGGCGAGCTGGTCGTAGGCAGCGGCGATGTCGGCCTGCGACATGGCGCGCGCCTAAGGGACGCGGGCGACGGCTTCGACTTCGACCAGCGTGGCGCGCGTGGCGAGCGAGGCCACGCCGATGCCGGTGATGGCGGTGCGCGACGTGCCGAGAAAGCTCGTCAGCAGCGGCGCGAGGGCGGGCATATGGTCTTCCAGCTCGCCGCGAACGTAGACGCGAAGATGCAGCAGGTCGTCGACGCCCGCGCCCGCTTCGTCCAGCACGGTACCGAGCTTGGCGAGCGCGGCCTCGAACTGGCCGGCCACGGTGTCGTGGCCGACCTGGTGCTGTGTATCCCAGTCCACCTGGCCGGATACGAACAACAGTCCGCTCTCGCTCTCGACCACGCCCTGCGCGAGTCCGAGAGGAGAACCGTCGTACAGGCTGGTTGGATTGAGCAGGCGCTTGGACATGGCGGCTCCGGTCGGGTGCGGGTGGACGGACGTCAAGCGTACACCGCTACGCGCCCCGGTCTCGGCGGTCCGTTCTGGCAGTCAGCGGGCGGCGCGCTCAGCGAGCATAGAGCGCTCGTTCGCTCCGCTCAGTCCTTGCCTGGCTTCGCCCCGTTGGTCCACTGCACCGTCACGTGCTCCAGCGGGCAGGTCGCGCGGATCCAGATGCGGTTGTACACCTCGCCCTTGGGAAAGGCCTTGTTGGCGAGCAGCACGAGGTAGGCGTCCTCGTCCGTGGCTTCGGCAGCGACGTTCCGAAGCAGCACGTTGACATCGTCATCGGACTGCATGCGTGCGCGCACGCAGCCCCTGGGATGACGGGACTCCAGCAGCGCGACCCGCGCACCGGGCGTCGGCGGCAGGGTGGCCGCGGCGTTCATGTGAATGCTCAAGCGCGCGCCGTCGTTCAGCGCGGTCAGCGGGCCGGGGGGCGTGAGGCGCTGCCAGTCGGGGCCGAGGTCCACCGGGCCCTGGGTGACCAGCACGGCCTTGCCGAGGATGAGATATTTGAGGAATTGCCACATGACGAGTGGCGGCAGGATAACCGAGATGGGCGCGGCTGCGATCGTCGTGGACGGACGTTACGCCGTCCCGGCGCTTCAGCCCTCTGCGGGCGCGATGCTCAGCGCGAGGCCGTCGTGTTCCGGCCCGAGCAGCACCTGGCAGGCGAGCCGCGAGGTCTCGCGGCGTTCCAGGCTGAATTCGAGCATGGTGGTCTCTTCGAGCGTGGGCGGGCCCACGGCCTCCCACCAGGCGGCAGCGATGTGCACGTGACAGGTGGCGCAGCTGCAGGTCCCGCCGCAGATCGCCTCCACCATGCCCTCCGCGCGGAGCGCGGCCATGAGCGTGGTGCCCGGCGCCGCAGTCAGCAGCGAACTGGTGCCGTCGCGATCGGTGACGTTGAGGACGGGCACAGCGCCGGCCGGCTCACAGGGTCTCTTCGGAGAGGATGCGCACCGCGTCCGGCCATGGCGCGCCCGGTACCCGCGCATGCTGGTGGATCTCTATCGCGATGGAGGCCTGGGCCAGCGCCAGCACCAGGCGCATGAGCCGCGCCTCGGGGCCGGGCATGTCGCGCAGGGGAAAGGCTTCGAGATGACGCATGGCCGCCTCGGCGCGCGGCAGCATGGCGTCGTAGAAACGCTGGATCTCGTCGTAGGTGGCGTCGCAGCGCTGGTGGCGTCGTTCGTTCTGGCCCGCCACCGCCCAGTAGGCGACAAAGGGTTCGAGATCGTCGAAACCGGCCGGCAGCGGCCGTTCGCCCTGGGGCACGGTCACGCTCAGTCTCATGCGCAGGCCTCGAGCGCGCCTTCCAGGGAGTCGGCGTCGTTGAACTTGGCGATCACGTCCATCATGCGGCGAATGAGCACCTCGTTGTCCTGCAGGATCATCTCGTGCTTCGCGCCCGCGGCCACGCCCTTGTGCGTGCGCTCGACGTTGGCGAGATCCTCCAGTACCACGTCGGCCAGGCGCGCGATGTAGTGTTCCTGGTGCATGGCTTCGCGCACGTCTTCGGGCCTGGGCACGAAGAAGCGCATCTCGTAGCGAGTGGCGTCCAGCGAAATCGGCCAGATTTCGTGAGTCCAGAAGCCGCCGCCGCCGATGTCGATGTGGAAATTCGGAAAGATCTCGTTGATGTCCATCGACCAGGTCGGCGACTTGCCCGGGTTCACCGAACGATGTTCGCGCAGCGCCACCGTGTCGCCGCTCTGGTTCGCGGCCAGCACGTTCTCGGACTTCATGCCCGAATAGGCAAGCTGTTCCACGAGATGCGCTTCGCTCGGCTTGTAGTCCGGGTTGCCGAACAGTGAAATCGAATGATGGGGGCCGAAGAAGGCCGCGTGCTGCAGGTGGGACATGGGGTTCGAGGCGTCGGAGAAGGTCGAGCCTATGGTCTTCGAGTGCAGCACCGGGATGTGGTAGGACTCGCTGAAGGCGTCGACCACGAACTTCCAGTTGCACTTGAGATGCGCCTGGATCGTCACCGAGCGTCCGGCGTTGGGATAGGGAATGCCGGACAGGAACTCACCCATGGACCCGAGATACTCGCGCAGGCCCACGCGGTTCTCGGGATTCAGGTTGATGAAGATCCAGCCGTCCCACAGTTCGCACTGCACGCTGGTCAGCCCGCACTTCTGCTTGTCCACGCCGAAGAACATCTTCTCGTCGCTGATCGCGAGCAGGCGGCCGTCGTTGCCGTAGGTCCAGCTGTGGTAGGGACAGCGGAACATGGTCTTGCGCGAGCCCTTGGCCTCCCACACCACCTGGTTGCCGCGGTGCGAGCAGACGTTGTGAAAGGCGCGCACTTCGCCGTTGCCGAGGCGCGTCACCAGGATGGAGGCGCCGCAGATCTCCACTTCCTTGACGATGTAGTCGCCGGGTTCGGGCACATCTTCCACGCGGCCCATGATCAGCCAGGCGCGGCGAAAGACCTTTTCTCTTTCCAGATCGAAATGGGTCTGCGAACGATAGGGCTCGAGCGACACCGGGCCGGTGTCGAGACCGGCAGCGCGGGTGAACTGGCTGGACATGGAACGGCCTCCGTGGGGATGGCGCACGATGCCTGCCTGGCGGCGTGCGAAAGGGCCTGGACGCACCGTCGATTCTAGGCAGCGCGTCGTGGCGGCGGCAACGCTGTGTAAGTGGCGGATGCCGCTTCCCCAAAAGACTGTAGGACGGCGCGGGCGGGCCGTGGCCCGCCCTCAGCCGCGCGCGGCCTTCAACAACTCCCCGGCGATGATCACCTGGCGGATCTGGTTCGAACCGGCGGCGATCTCGCCCACCTTGCCGCTGCGGTAAAGCCGGTTCACTTCCATTTCGCGCATGAAGCCCATGCCGCCGTGGATCTGCACGGCCTGGTCGAGGATGCGCATGCAGCCGCGGCCGGCGGCGAGCAGCGCGGCGGCGGAGCGCTTGTGGATCTCGCCGCGGCCTTCCTCGCCGGGCCGGACTGCGAGGATTTCGCGGCCCACCTGGTAGGTGAGCGCACGCATGGCCTCGAGTTCGGTGTACATGTCGGCAAGCATGGCCTGGATCATCTGGAACTCGCCGATGGCGCGGCCGAACTGCTTGCGCTGGGTGGCGTAGTCGAGCGCGAGATCGAAGGCGCGCTGCGCGAGGCCGATGTCGAAGAAGGCGCCGATCACGCGCTCGATGTCGAGCCCGCTCATCATCACCACGTTGCCACGGTTCTCCTCGCCGACCAGGTTGCCGGCCGGCACGCGGCACTCGTCGAACACGAGCTCGCCGGTCGGGCTGCCGCGCCAGCCCATCTTGTCCAGCTTCTGCGCGACGGAGAAGCCGGGAAAGGTCTTCTCGACGATGAAGGCGGAGATGCCGTGCTGGCGCCTGGTCAGATCGGTCTTGGCATAGACCAGCAGCACGTCCGCCACCGGACCGTTGGTGATGAAGAGCTTGCGGCCGTTCAGCACGTAGTCGTCGCCGTCGCGGCGCGCGGTGGTGGCCATGGAACCCAGGGCATCGGAGCCAGCACCCGGTTCGGTCATGCCCAGCGCACCGATGATGGAGCCGTCGCAGAAGCCGGGCAGGTAGCGGCGCTTCTGATCCTCGTTCGCGTTCCGCACCAGGTTGTGCAGACAGAGGTTGTCGCTCGCCAGCATGCCGGCCGCCATGGTGTGGTTCCAGTAGGCGACCGCTTCGCTGATGAAGCACTGCGTCAGCACGTCCATCTCCGCGCCGCCGTAGGCGGCGGGCACCGTCACGCCGAGCAGCCCCTGGCCGGCCAGCTTGCGAAAGGCTTCTTCCGGAAACCAGTCCTCGTCGTCCATGCGCTTGCAGAGCGGATACAGCTCGCGCTCGGCGTAGCGGTAGGCCGTGTCGTAGGCGGCCTGGTAGTCGTCGGCGAAGCCGAAGGCGGCGAGGTTGGGGATGGTCACGGTGAGCTGCTCCTGCGGATTCGCCGCAGTGTAACGCCGCCGCTCTGCCGCTTGGAGTCGACTTCAGCCCCGCAGCCGCACCGGCAACGTCGCATATCCCGACACGTGCGCGTGTGCGATGCGCGTCGCGCCGGGCATCAGTTCCATTCGCGGCAGTATCGGCACCAGGGACTTCAGCGAGGCGCGAAGCTCCGCCCGAGCGAGATTGGTGCCCAGGCAGAAGTGCGCGCCGAAGCCGAAGCTCAGGTAGTCGTTCGGTCGGCGGGTGATGTCGAAGCGGTAGGGGGCTTCGAACACGGTCTCGTCGCGGTTCGCGGCGGGGTAGAACACGCCCACGGTCTCGCCCTTGCGGATGGTGGTGCCGTGCATCGTGTAATCGTCAGTGGCGGTGCGCAGGAAGCTGATGACCGGTGAGGTCCAGCGGAGGATCTCGTCCGCCGCGCTCTCCAAGAGGCTCGGGTCGTCCACCAGTTTCTCGAGCTCCTCCGGGTGGGAGAGCAGCGCCTCCACGCCACCCGCGACCGCGTTGCGCGTGGTGTCGTTGCCGGCGCCGATCAGCAGGAACAGGTAGCCGTTCAGCTGCTGATCGTTCATCGGCTCACCGTCGACCTTGGCGTTCACCAGGCGGTTGATGAAGGGCGAGGGCCCGCCGCCCGGCTGGCGGTGCACATGGATGAGGTCCTCCAGGTAGGCGCGGAAGTCGTTCATGTTGCGCTCGGCGGCCTCGGCCACGGTCTCGCCGGGGTGCATGTGTTCCGGCTCGACCTCGCCCAGGATGGCGTGGGACCAGGTGAGAATCTGACGCCAGTCGTCCGGCGCGAGACCGATGAGCTGGCCGGTCGCGGCGAGCGGCAGCTTGCAAGCGCATTCGGCGACGAAGTCCACCGTGCCGCGCGCTTCGGCTGCCGCCACGAATTCCTCGGCGAAGGTTTGGGCCAGGGTCTCGAAGTGCGCCGCCATGCCGCGCATGCAGCCCTGGGTGAAGGCCCAGCTCGACGCGCGTCTGACCTGGCGATGGCGCGGGTCGTCCATGAAGGTCATGTCTGGCGCTTCGAGCGGATCCCAGCCACGCGCCTGGCCGAAGCTGTCCAGGCCGCCGCGCAGAAGCTCCGGCTCGCCGCGCCGTGTCACGCGCAGCCGCGGTCCGCCGTTGATGAAGAGATCCGGCCGGCCGGAGATCTCCTTCACGTCAGCGTGGCGGGTCACCACCCAGAAGGGCTCGATGTCGTCGCGCTCGTACCAGAACATCGGTGCCTCGCGGCGCAGCCAGTCCCAGGCGTCCCAGGGAAAACCGTGGTTGGCGTAGGCCTCGGGGGAGTGGAGATCGAAGGTGCTCGGATCGAAGCGCATGGCACGGGCTCGGCAGCGGGTACGGCCCCGGATCATTGCCGACCGGGCGCGCGCGGGAACATTCCCTGATGGGCGAGGCGGAACAGGCCGCGCGGCAGGTCCTAGGACTTCGCCGCGAGGTCTTAAGACCGGCGATCTTTACGCCGAATCCTGCTTAGATCGGTGCCATCAGTGCCGCTCCGGCGCGCGCCGGACCGATTCGACAGTGAGGTTCCAAGCACATGAAGAAAGGTGATTCTTTCAAGGTCGACTCATCGTGGTGGGAGAAGGAGGGCGCGTGGACGCTCGAGAAGGAAACCAAGGACTTTCTCGGCGCGGCCCTGAAGGACTATGAGACCAAACGGCAGAAGTTCGAACGCAGGCCGGAGCTCGCGAGCTTCGTCGCGGTGCTGAATGCCCTCGACGAGGTCGATAGCGCGCGCGAGGGAGCCATCAAGAAGTGCAAGAAGGGCCTCCACGACGAGACCAAGGCGGCGTTGTCCAACGTCGGCAGCAGCATCAAGCAGGAGACCATGGCGGTCATGGGGCTCTACTCGGCGCCCCTGCTCGAACTGGTCGGTCAGGGCGAATCCGACGCCAAGGACTTCGACGCCGTGGCCAAGCAGATGGCGAAGGCCGTCACCCGGTTCGAGAAGGAATGGGACGCACTGTTCGAGGCCAAGGACGACAAGGGCATGCGCGAGCTGGCGAAGGAACCGGCGGACTACCTCGGTTCGGCGAAGGGCCACCTGGTCAATCTCGGCTCGAAGAATGGAGAGCTGCCTCCCGCCAGCAAGCTCAAGGACTATCTGCCCACGGTCGCCAAGCGCATCGAGGAACTGCGCAAGGACGAGCTCGAGCGCAAGAAAGTCTGGAAGGACTGCTACGACCGTGTCATGGCAAAGAAGAACGCCAACAAGTACATCAAGATGCCCGACATCAACTGAGGGCCGCGTGCGTGGCGCGGGTCTGCCGCGGAGGCGTCCGCGGCGGTAGAGCGCCCTGGTAAGTTGTCAGGTTTGTTTGTCGACGGATGCCGTTGCCCGGGCCGATGCGCCCTCCCGACGAATAAACCTGGGGCAGGCTCAATCAGTGTTCGCAACATACCGGCGGGACGAAGCCATCGTGGGCAGCACCGTGGCGCTCGCGCACAACGTCGGCTTGAGCGTCGTCGCTGAGGGCATCGAGAACGAGCAGCAGCGCGACGCGCTGGTGTCCTTCGGCAGCGACGAACTGCAGGGCTACCTGTACTCACCCCCCTTGCCGCCGGCGGCTTTCATCGACTGGCTCACCTGCTACCGCGCCGACCCGCGCAGGCCGCTGCGCATCGCTGCAGGCTGATCAGGCAGACGGGGAGGTACAGACCCCGTTCGGGGTCTGTGTGACACCTCCCCGGCACGGATCAGGCCAGGCGTACCTCGCCGTGGTGGTCGCAATGGCCGTCGTGGGGATGGTGCAGGTGGTTGCCCACCAGGTAGTCCACGTGGTCGCCGTGGGGTACCGCCTCGTGGCCGCAGCCCGGTCCATGCATGTGGCCTGTGCCATGGCCGTCGCAGCTGTGGGCGGGCGTGCAGGCGACCGGGTTGGCCGCGTCGGTCGCCAGCGCATGTTCGTCGACATGGCCGTCGTGCACGTGGTGCAGGTGGCCGTCGTGCAGGAAATCGACGTGATCACCGTGGACGATGGCGGTGTGGCCGCACTGCACGCCATGGGTATGGGCGTGGTCGGCGTGGGTCTTGCAGTCACTCATCTAAGCAGTCTCCTGAGCCGGGAATGGGGGCTCGGACCGCTATGCTATCCGGCTTCAGAGCGGTTTTTCGGGATTCGTGACAGTTTATTTTGTAATTAAAAACTGACATTTCGTTCGGCGCCGGCATGACCCCGCTGAACTGCCCGGGACTGAGTTCGCTCGGGGTCTGCCCCCTCCCGCTGCTTTCGGCCGCCGCCCTGCGTATCGTCACCTCCGGCAGGCATCCCCGGAATAGAAAAAGGGGACATTCCCGATTTTGCGGCAGAGCCGAAAAACAGGAATGTCCCCTTCCAGAGAGACTGAACGGCGCGCGCCGGTGGCGAGCCCTTACAGTCGCTCGATGATCGTCACGTTCGCCTGGCCGCCACCCTCGCACATGGTCTGCAGGCCGTAGCGGCCGCCGGTGCGCTCGAGTTCGTGGAGCAGGGTGGTCATCAGCTTGGTGCCGGTGGCGCCGAGCGGATGGCCGAGCGCGATCGCGCCGCCGTTGACGTTGGTCTTCTCGTGCGGATAGCCGATCTCCTTCAGCCAGGCCATCGGCACCGGCGCGAAGGCCTCGTTGATCTCGACCACGTCGATGTCTTCCATCTTCATGCCCGACTTCTGCATCGCGTAGCGCGTGGTGCAGATGGGCGCGGCGAGCATCATGATCGGGTCTTCGGCGCGCACGCTCATGTGATGGATGCGGGCGCGGGGCTTGAGGCCATAGCGCTTCACCGCCGCTTCCGAGGCGATGATCATCGCCGACGACGCGTCGCAGGTCTGGCTCGACACAGCCGCGGTGATCGACTTCAGCCCGAAGATCGGCTCGAGCGTCGCCATCTGTTCCAGCGTGGTCTCGCGCACGGTCTCGTCCATCTTGAAGTCGCCGACCGGCGCGATCTCGCGATCGAAGCGGCCTTCCTTGATGGCGCGCGCGGCGCGCTTGTGGGACTCGAGCGAATAGACCTCGAGGTCCTCGCGCGAGAAGCCCCACTTGTCGCACATCATCTGCGCGCCGGCGAACTGGCTGGGCGGCACCGAGCCGTAGCGGCTGGTCCAGCCCGGCGAGCCGCTGATCGGATCCTTGAAGCCGAACGCGCCGCCGACCTGGGCAGACGAGCCGATCGGAATCTTGGTCATGATCTGCACGCCGCCGGCAATGACGACGTCGTTCACGCCGGACATCACGGCCTGCGCGGCGAAGTGCACCGACTGCTGCGAGGAGCCGCACTGGCGGTCGATGGTCACGCCGGGCACCGACTCGCTGTAGCCGGCGGTCAGCCAGCAGGTGCGGGCGATGTCACCGGCCAGCGGGCCGATGGCGTCCAGGCAGCCGAAGATCACGTCGTCGTAGTCTTCGTCCGGGATGGGGTTGCGCTCGACCAGCGCGCGGATGACGTGCGCGCCGAGGTCGGCCGGGTGCATGTCCTGCAGGCTGCCCTTGCGCTTGCCGGTCGGCGTGCGCACGGCGTCGATGATATAGGCTTCGGCCACGGGTTCTCTCCTCACTGTGCATTGATGCGGGTGGGCGCGGGGGCGCCGACGGGCAATTGGGACGGCGCGGGGCGAAGGTCTGCCGCGCCACGAGCGGGTGCGGGACCGGGGCATTCTTCCCCACGGCTGGGCGGGAAATGTAGCAGGGACAGGAAAACGGGGACAGACCACGATTAGCGCGGTAGCGGTAATCGTGGTCTGTCCCCGGTTCTGCTCAGTCGACGATGCGCTTCGCCGTGCCCCAGGCGAGCCACACCACCGCGCCCAGCACTTCGACCGCCGCGCACAGCATGAAGGGCGCGGCGTAGCTGCCGGTCTCGGCCACCAGCCAGCCGGTGACATAGACGCCGACCACGCCCGGGATGGTGCCGGCGGTGTTGGTCATGCCCATCAGCACGTCGGCGTAGCGCGGCGCGATCTCCAGGTGGTTGGGCATGAAGCCCGACCAGGTGAGCGAGATGAAGCCGAGCGCGCCGCACATCAGCGCCACGGCCGGCGTGGGGCTGGTGACGTTCTGCACCGAAAGCATGCAGGTCGCCGCGCCCAGCAGGCCGGCGAGCTGCATGCTCTTGCGTATCAGGGTGAGATCCACGCCACCACGGATCAGGCGGTCGGCGAGCAGGCCCCCCAGGTTGCCGAACACGAACATCGACAGCCAGGGCGCGGCCGACATGAGCCCGGCCTTGACCAGGTCGAAGTGCAGCACGCTGTGGAAATAGCTCGGCAGCCAGGCGAGCAGCATGTACAGCACCCAGTTGCTGCAGAAGTGGTTGGTGATCAGCGCCCACACCGCCTTGTGGGTCAGAAGGAAGCGCCACGGCACGTCCACTGGGCCGCGCGGCACATCGGCCTCGACCGCATGGGCGCTCATCACCCGGCGCTCGGCGTCCGACATGCGCGGGTCGTCCTCCGGCCGGTCGTAGGCGCGCAGGAACCACCACGCGCACCACACGATGCCGACCGCGCCGAAGAGATAGAACACCGACTCCCAGCCCCAGGAACTCACCACCCAGCCGGTGCTCATGGAGCCGATCATGGTGCCGAGCGGAATGCCGCTCACGAGCAGCGCCAGCGCGCGCGAGCGCTCGTGTTTCGGCACCCAGCGGGCGAAGAGGTTGTAGGCGGCGGGATACATCGCCGCCTCGCCGAGACCCATGGCGACGCGGGTGAGCAGCAGGATGGGCAGCGAGAGCGCGGCCGCGATCGGCGTCAGGATGGTGAAGATCGACCACCACACCACCGCCGCGCCCAGCACCAGCTTGCCGCCGATGCGGCTCGCGAGCCAGCCGCTCGGCACCTGGAACAGCATGTAGCCCAGGAAGAACGACGACAGCACGAGACCCTTGGTCTTGTCGCTCCAGCCGAACTGCTCCTGCATGCTGATCGCGGCGACCGAGATGTTGACCCGGTCGATGTAGCACACGAAGGACGCCGCCACGCACAGCGCGATGACCGTGTAACGGCGCGGCCAGCCGCGCGCGGCGCCCGCGGGCGCCGCGTCCTGGACGATGCTCATGCGTACTCCCTGGCGAGTGCCGTCGCGGGTCTCAGCGCTGCTGGCCGTGGGCGACCAGGGCCGCCTTGTCGTCCAGGAAGCGCAGCACCTCGTCGCGGCCCGCGACCGGCGCGAACAGCACCGTGCGGGTGATGCCCCACTCGCGGAAGCGGTCGAGCTTGGCCTGGTCGGGCGTGTCCCAGGACCACATCGAGAGCTCGATGGTCGCGGGATCGCGCCTGGCTACCTCCGCGCGGCGATGGATGTCGGCGATGGCGGTCGGGATGTCGCCGACCAGCAGATCGAGCGGCGCCCAGCCGTCGCAGTAGTCGACCACGCGCTGGCGGCTCTGCTCGGTCGCGCTGCCGAGGATCACCGGCGGGTGCGGCTTGCGCGCCGGCTTGGGGTAGGACCACAGGGGCTCGAAGTTCACGAACTCGCTGTGGAAGGACGGCTCTTCCTCGGTCCAGATGGTCTTCATGGCCTGCACCCGCTGGCGCATCAGCTTGAAGCGGGTCTTGAAGTCGGTGCCGTGGTTCTCCATCTCCTCGGCGTTCCAGCCGGCGCCGATGCCGAACAGGAAGCGGCCGCCGGAGAGATGGTCGAGGGTCGCTATTTCCTTGGCCAGCATGATCGGGTCGCGCTCGACCACCAGGCACACGCCCGTGGCGAGCTTGAGCTTGGTCGTCGCGCAGGCGGCGGCGGTCAGCGACACGAAGGGGTCCATCATGTGCCAGTAGTGCTTGGGCAGGTCGCCGCCGGCCGGGTAGGGCGTGCGGCGCTCGACCGGGATGTGGCTGTGCTCGCCGAACCACACCGATTCGAAGCCGCGCTCTTCGAGCGCGCGGGCGAGCTCGTCCGGTCGCATGCACCAGGACGTGTTGAAGCTGAAAACGCCGATGTCCATTGCTTCTCCCCCTGTGGAACTCGAGGCGCGGCCAGTCTAGGAGGCCACGCCCGCCTAAGGAAGGGATCGGATGGGGGTGGGGCGGCCGGCCGGAACCGGCCGCGGGCGCGGAGGGACTCAGGTCGTGCAGGGACTCAGACCTCGTACGGGATCTGTCCCTCAACCGATCACGGCTATAATCCCGCCCCCGCAAGAAGGAGTTCCGACATGCCCCTGTACGAATACCGCTGTGAAGCCGACGGCCGGGTGGTCGAGGTCGTGCACCGCATGAGCGAGAAGTTCACCACCTGGGGCCAGCTCTGCGAGCACATGGGCCGCGAGCTCGACGGCCTGCCGGCCGACGCGCCGGTCAGCAAGCTGGTCGGCGCCGGCAGCGCGCAGAACGCGCCCTGGACGGTCGGCAAGCAGCTCAAGTCCGACGCCAAGGCCTCGACCAACGTGCGCCACGGCGCGACCGTCTCGCCGATGCGCAAGAAGAGCTTCTGACCGCCCCCTGACCCGCCCGCGCCGGCCGACGCCTCGCGAGCCCGCGGGGCGGTCGGCCGCGAGGCCTTACTCCCTCGTCATTCAAGCGTGCCGACCCACGGCCGCTAGCGCCTTCGAGCCCGCCCGCCGCGCGACCGCGCCTGCGCGGCGGGCATTGCAACCCATGCCGGCGCCCTCGCATGCAGAATCGACGCAACCTGTACCGCATCCTGCACGTGCAGCCCGAGGCGCCGCTCGAGATCATCAAGGCCAGCTACCGCAGCCTGATGACCAAGCTGAAACAGCATCCCGACCTGGGCGGGGACCATGAGGCCGCGGTGCTGATCAACCAGGCCTACGCGGTGCTGGCCGACCCGGAGCGCCGCCGCCGCTATGACGATCTCCTGCGCCGCCAGGGCCCGCCGCCCGCCGGTCCGGCCGCGCGGCAGGCGCGTGCCGACAGCGCGCGCGCGGGCGGCAAGGTCAACGCTTATCGCCAGCACGCTTCGAGCGCCGCGTCCGCCGAGGCGAGCCCGGTGTGCCTGTTCTGTGGATTCGCCTGCACCCTCGGCACGCCCGTGCCGCAGCTCTGCTCCGCGTGCCGTGCGCCGCTGCATCCGCCGCGCGCCGGGCGCGGTCGGCCGCAGGCCGAACTGTTCGGCCGGCGGACCTCGCCGCGCATTGCGCGCAGCGCGGAGCTGCTGGTCTACCCGGACTGGCCGCACGCGGGCCTGCGCGCGCGCCTGCGTGACCTGTCGGTGGACGGCATCAGCTTCGCCTGCGACTTCGCGCCCGAGGTGGGCGCGCGGCTGCTGATCGCGTCTTCGCTGCTGCGGGGGGTGATGCAGGTCGCCTCGGTGCGGCACCAGCACGCGCGCCGCACCGTGCACGGTCCGCTGCTCCGCGTGCAGTTCGCGCGCAGCAGCGGGGCCTTCGTGCAGGAACGCGCCTGAGCGCGGGCAACCTCGCGTCCGCCGGGACGCGGCTCAGCCGTGCTCCGTGGCCGGTGCGCCGGCGCGCTTCGCCGGGGTCAGGAGCGACACGTAGCTGACACCGTCGGCGTTGTAGCCCGTGACCGGCAGGCCGGCGGCGCGCCAGCCGGGGAGTCCCGCGCTCATCAGGCGCACGTCGACATAGCCGGCCGCCAGCAGCGCGGCTGCGGCGGCGGACGCGCGCGGACCCTCGTCCGCGCCCACCACCAGCGGGGCGTCCAGGGCGAAGTGATGGGTCATCACCAGCACGAAGCTCGCGTTCGCATGGCTCGCGCCGGTCTTGGGGTGGTGGAACTCGATGGGCACGTTCACAGCCCGCCCACGCGGATGGCCGGCGACGAACTCCGCCACGGTGCGCACATCCACGTAGGTCGCGCGACCCTCGTCGGCGATGGCGAGCGAGACTTCGAGCGGCGTGACGATGGGTGCGGTCATGGGCGTCAGGCGCGGCGTTTGAATTCGGGCACGAAGGGCGGGATCACCTGGCAGTGCGCGCGCTCCGGCTGCGCGGGCCGGGCCGTCAGCACGTAGCGCAGCTCGTCGCCGCGCTGCTCGGTGTCCACCTGCTCGGCGTGGAAATGCAGCATGCGCCCGCGCGGCGGCAGCGCGAACACGCAGTCCAGCAGCCGTCGCGCCGGCAGCTCGCCGAGCTCGGGATGCACCAGGGTCTCGAAGGCCGGCTTGTCGCTCATGGTCCGTGCTCGTCCCGCCCGTCGCGGTCTGGGGCGCAAGCCTGCACGAGAATCCCGGGGGCGCGCCATGCCCCTTTCGGGGGCTCACCGTCCGCCCCACCCTTGTGTCGAAGCGCCCCGGGTGTGGCCGCCTATACTCAGCGAACTGCCGCCGGCCGGCGATCGAGGCGTGTCCATGTCGTCACCCGCGCTCATCCCCTTTGAAATCGCGCTGCCGCAGGCCACGCTGGACGACCTCGCCGCGCGCCTCGCCCGCACCCGCTTCGCGCCCGATCTCGCCAACGACGACTGGGAGTACGGCTTCAACGGCGGCTACCTGCGGGAGCTCACCGACTACTGGGCGCGGGACTTCGACTGGCGCGCGACCGAGCGGGCGATGAACGAATGGTCGCACTACCGCCTCGACTGGCACGGCCAGCCCATCCATCTCGTCCACCAGCGCGGCAAGGGGCCAGCGCCGATGCCGCTCCTGCTGCATCACGGCTGGCCCTGGACCTTCTGGGATCTGAAGCGCGTGATGGGACCGCTGACCGATCCGGCCGCGCACGGCGGCGATCCGCGCGATGCCTTCGACGTGGTGCTGCTGTCCCTGCCCGGCTACGGCTTCTCCTCGCCGCTCACCCGGACCGGCTGGAATTTCCATACCACGGCAGATCTCGAGGCCGAGCTCATGACCCGCGTGCTGGGCTACGAGCGCTTCGCGACCGCGGGCGGCGACTGGGGCGCGCTGATCGTCGGCCAGCTCGGCCACAAGCACGCCGACAAGCTCATCGGGCTCTACTGTCACCTGCCCATCCAGCTCAGCCATTACCTCGCCGAGCACCCCGACGTGCCGCCCGGCATCGCGTACCGCGACGGCCTGCCCGAACCCTCGGAGTACGGCCCCGACGAGGACGGCTGGGTGGCGCGCAACGAGGCTTTCTTCGCGAAGGAGAGCGGCTATGGCTACCTGCAGTTGAGCAAGCCGCAGACCCTCGCCGCCGGCCTGAACGACTCTCCGGCCGGCCAGCTGGCCTGGATCATCGAGAAGCGTCGCAGCTGGGCGGATACCCACGGCGACATCGAGTCCGTCTGGGATCGTGACCACCTGTGCGCCACCGCCACGGTCTACTGGGCGACCGAGACCGGCGGCACCTCGGCGCTTCTACAAGGAGGCGCTCTTGAATCCCTGGCGACCGTCCTTCCTGCGCTTCCCCATGGTGGAGGCGCCGACCGCGCTCGGCGTCTACCCGGCCGATGTACTGTTGATGCCGAAACGCTGGTCGGAGCGCTACTACAACCTTAAGCAGTATCGCGTGCACCCCCGGGGAGGGCACTTCGCGCCCTACGAATGTCCGGACCTCTTCGTCGACGACGTGCGCGACTTCTTCCGCGGTTTGCGGTGAGTAACCACACGCGCCGCGCGTTGACAGCCGGCCGCCCGCGCGGCTTAGATACCCTGAACGACCACGAGCGAGCGTCCCGCGCATGGTAGGCATAGGCAAGAAAGAGATAGCCAACGGCATCGAGCGCTTCGCGCCGGGCGAGGACGTACCCAACGTCTCGATGAAGCTCTTTGCGCTGCGCAACCAGTGCACCGAGTGCAACGTGTGCGAAATGGCCTGCGCGCTCGCGCACTCGCCGGAAGGCACGGTCAATCCGCAGTACTCGCGTCTGCGCATCGACCACGCGCCGCACAAGCCGTCGAAGATCAATCCCGATGGCTTCGGCTTCGTCGCCGGCATCTGCCATCACTGCGGCAACCCGCCGCCCTGCGCCGAGGTCTGCCCGACCGACGCCTTCTACTACGACCCGGTGACGCGCGCGGCGGTGATCGAACAGGACAACTGCATCCAGTGCATGGAATGCGTGCCGGGCTGTCCGTTCGACGTGGTATTCGTCGCGCCGGACGGCGAGTTGCTCAAGTGCGACCTGTGCGGCGGCGAGCCGGTCTGCGTGTCGGCCTGCGCCACGCGTCCCGAGATGGTCAACAACGGCAAGCAGTACACCCGCCTGCCGGTGCTGTTCTACGAGGAGCAGGCGGAGTTCAACCGACTCGCGAAACAGAAGGCCGAGAAGCAGGATGAGGTCGGCATGATGCAGGCCATGCTCGAGCGCGGCGAAATCAGCAGTTCGGCCTGAGCGCGAGACGCGCCGGCGGCGAACGAGGGGAGAAATATGGAAAGTCGCTTGCTGAGAGTCGATCTGACCACCGGTCAGCTCACTTCCGAAGTCATTCCGCACCAGGTCTTCGAACGCTGGATCGGCGGCTCGGGCATCAACAACTGGATCATGTGGGAACACTTCCTGACCCACGATATCCACTGCGACCCGCGCAGTCCCGACAACATCTTCGTGTTCGGTGTCGGCCCGCTCGCGGGCGCCGGCGCGGGCAGCGGCGTGAAGGGTCGCATCACCTTCAAGAGTCCCTGCTACGGCATCTTTGGCGATTCGGCGGGCGGCGGCAAGTTTCCCTACATGGTGCGCTTCACCGCCTACGAGTACATCGCCATCACCGGCCGCGCGCCGAAGCCGGTATACCTGCACATCATGAACGACGAGGTGTCGCTGCTCGACGCTTCGCACCTGTGGGGCAAGAACACCGCGGAGACCCACGAGATCCTGCAGCGCACCCACGGCGAGTGGCCGTCCAAGACCTCCACGCTCACCATCAGCCAGGCGGGCGAGAACATGGTCGGCATGGCGGGCGTGGTGGCGGATGCGCTGCGCATCCACGCGCGCGGCGGCGGTGGCGCGGTGCTGGGCTCGAAGAACCTGAAGGCCATCGCAGTGCAGGGTAACGGCGGCATCCAGGTCACGCGGCCGCGCGAGATGCTCGACTGGCAGAAGGACTTCAAGGGCAAGATCGACACCAACGAGGCGGTCTATGGCTTCAAGCGCCGCGGCACGCTCGGCGCGGTGGAGATGTACCAGCACATCGGCGGTCATTCCTGGCGCAACAACCAGGGCAATCGCTTCCGCGGCGAGGAAGTGCGCTCCGACAACTGGGTGAAGAAGTACCACAAGTATTCCGAGGTCTGTTCCTCGGACTGCTTCATCGCCTGCGACGGCAAGTACAAGATCGAGGGCAACGAGACCGAGGCCGCCGCCAAGTACAAGGGCGAGAGCTTCCGCCGGCCCGAATACCTCACCACCGGCAGCGCCGCCGGCATGCTGGACGTGCGCGACTGGGCCGAGGTCGCGCACTGGGGCAAGATCACCAACGACTACGCGATCGACAACCAGGACCTCTCCTGCTCGATCAGCTTCGTGATGGAGTTGAAGCAGCGCGAGCTGCTGTCCGATCGCGATGTGGCGGAATTGTTCGGGCGGCCACAGCAGCTGCGCTGGGGCAACATGGAAGACATCGAGGCCTGCATCGAGTCGATCGTCTTCCAGAGCAATCCCTTCGGCGTGATGTTCGGCGACGGACCCTACTTCGGCGCGCTCAAGCTCTCGGCCATGAAGGGCCAGAACTTCATGAAGTACGCCATCTACGGCAAGGGCGGCGCGAGCTTCACCGAGGAGATGCGGCCCTTCCCCACCTGGATGAACAACATGGCGGTCGCCTCGCGCGGCGCCGATCACCTGAAGGGCATCGGGCTCATCGAGAAATTCCAGCGCAAGGATCTCTCGCGGAAGTATTTCAACGGTCGCGTCGAGGCGGCGGATCTCTCCACCCCGGTGCTGAAGGGCGCGTGCACGGCGCTGGTCGAGAACCAGGTCGCGCTGTTGAATTCCTACGGCGTGTGCCTGTTCCACTGGATGCTCGATCCCGCTGGCTACATGCCGCAGGAGTACTACGGCGAGGCCTATGCCGCGGTCACCGGCATCGAGCGCACGCCGGAGGAACTGATGCAGGACGGCGAGCGCATCTGCAATCTCGAGAAGGCGATCAACTCGCGCATCGGGCTCAGGCGCGAGCACGACACGGTGTGCGAGCGCTGGATGTGGGAGCCGAACCCGGAAGGTCCCTACGCGGGCAAGGTCGCGGCCGACATGTTCGAGCCGGTGCTGGACGAGTACTACGAGTGGCGCGGCTGGGACCGTGACACGGGCCTGCAGACCCGCGCGCGCCTCTCCGCGCTCGGCATGGAGGACGTCGCCGAGGTGCTGGCCGCCGACGGCGCGCTGGCCTGAGGCGACCGTCATGATCACCGTGCACACCGTCTTCCACGCCCACTTCAAGGAGCTCGCGGCCACCGGCCGCGACTCCTTCACCCTCGAGCAACCGGTCGTAGCTGAACTCGCCGAGCGCATCAGCGCCAAGTACGGCGAGAAGATGCGCGCCATGCTGATCGACCCCGACACCCGCGAGTTGAACGAACGCGGCACGCTGTTCCTGGACACCAAGGGTCGCCGCATCGCCCTCGACGACACGCTGGAAGACGGCGAGACCATTTCCTTCATGGTGGGCATCGCGGGCGGCTAGTCCGCGACAGTCGCCCACGGCGCAGGCCGCGCTTGCACCCCGTCGGTGCAAGACACCTCAATTTCCACCTCGTTCTGCCGCTAGCACTGTCGGCTCGGCCGGGTCGTTCCGGTCGCGCGTTGCGCGCCCCAGACCCGGCGCCCGATTCATCGACAGTCAGCCGAACCCATGCACGATTTGAAACTCAAGACTCTGCTCTCCCTCGCGGCCGCCCTGCTGGTGGCCATCAGCCTCGCCGCCGGCGGCTACGCCTGGCACAAGTTCGAAGACATCGCCACGGCCGGCGCGGCCCGCACTGCCGCCGCCACGGCAGTCACCGAGTTGAAGAACGCCCGCTACCACGTGGTGCAGATCCAGCAGTTCCTCACCGATGTCGGCGCGACCCATGATCCGGGCGGCTTCGACGAAGCGAGCGAGAACCTCGAGGCTGCGCGCGGTGTGCTCGCGCGACTGGTCGCGGTGGCGCCGGCGCTTGCCACCCAGCGTGACGGCGTGCTGGACAAGCTCGCCGCCGTGCACGCGGTCGGCGTGGAGATGGCACAGGCCTATATCGACCAGGGGCGCGAGGCGGGCAATGCCATCATGAAGCGTCCCGACACCGGTCTCGACGACGCCTCGGCGGCGCTCGCCACCCTGCTGGACGGCTTTGCCGCGCGACTCGAACAGGACTTCAACGCGGCCGAGGCGGAAGCGAGCGCCGCCGCGCGCGCGGTGCGTTCGAGCGTGCTCGCAGCGCTGGCGCTGATCGCGCTGGCTGGCTTGGCGATCATGGCGACCATCTACCAGCGCGTGCTGCCGCCGCTCCGTCGCCTGCTCGCGGCGCTGGAAGCGCTGCGGGCGGGCGGCGCTACCCACACCCGGCTCGAGGGACTGCGCGCCGACTTCCGCGACGTCGCGCATGCCTTCAACGCGATCCTCGACGCGCAGGACGCGCGCCGCACGGCCGAGCAAGAGGCCGCGGCCGCGAGTCGTCGCGTGGTCGAGGCGCTCGACAACGTGCACTCACAGGTCATGCTCGTGGACGAGCGTTGCGCGGTGCTCTACCTGAACCGCACGCTGAAGCGCTGCTTCGCGCAGTTCGCGGCGAGTGCCCGAGCGGACTGGCCGGAGTTCGACGCCGAGCACCTGGTGGGCGTGGATGCGCGCCGCTTCGGCGCGGAAGTCGCGCGCGAACTGGCCGACACCGGCGCGTCGGCGGCGACGACATTGAGCTTCGCCGGCCGCCAGTTCCATGTGAGCGCGAGCCCGGTCAGGGGCGCCGATGGCGCGCGCCTCGGCACGGTGCTGGAGTGGACCGATCTCACCGAACAACTCGCCGCCGAGGCACAGATCGAACAGATGATCGGCGCCGCCGTGGCAGGCGAGTTCGGCCAGCGCCTGACGCTCGCGAGCTTCGACGAAGGCTTCCTGCGCCGCCTGGCCGGCGGCATCAACCAGATGCTGGACAGCATGGTGCTGCCGCTGCGACGCGCGATGGACTACGTCGAGCAGCTGTCGCGAGGCGAGATCCCGCCGCCCGTCGCCGAAGCGTGGCGTGGCGAGCTGGCGAGCCTCAAGGACAACATGAACCGCTGCACGGCGGCGATCGAGCGCCTGGTGCAGGACGCCGAGACCCTGGCGCGCGCGGGCGTGGCGGGCCAACTCGACACGCGCGCCGACGCCAGCGGCCACGCCGGCGCGTTTCGCGAGGTGGTGGAGGGCGTGAATCACACGCTGGATGCCATCGTGCGCCCGATCACCGAGTGCCGACAGGTCTTCACGCGTATGGCCGCCGGCGATCTCGGCGGCCGCATGCGCGGCGAGTATCGCGGCGACTTTGCCGTGCTGCGCGACGCGCTGCACGACAGCCTGGAGAACCTGGCGCGCACCGTGCTCTCGATTCGCGGCGCGACCGAGAGCCTGAAGAGCGCGAGCAGTGAGATCGCGACCGGCAACTGGGACCTCTCGCAGCGCACCGAGACCCAGGGCCACGCGGTCGAACGCACCACCGCCAACGTGCGTGAACTCGCGCTCACCGTGCGCCAGAACGCCACCCACACCGCCGCGGCGATGGAACTCGCGGCCAGCGCGCGCGACCAGGCCGACCGCGGCGGCCAGGTGGTCGAACGGGCGGTGGCGGCGATGGGTGAGATCAATCACTCCAGTGCGCGCATCACCGACATCGTCGGCGTGATCGACGACCTGGCTTTCCAGACCAACCTGCTGGCCCTGAACGCCGCTGTCGAAGCGGCGCGCGCCGGCGAGCAGGGCCGCGGCTTCGCGGTGGTGGCGAGCGAGGTGCGCAACCTCGCGCAGCGCAGCGCCGAGGCCGCGCGCGAGATCAAGACCCTGATCGGCGACAGCGTGCAGCGCGTCACCGAGGGCGTGCGGCTGGTGAACGAATCGGGCGAGAGCCTGACCGGCATCGTCGACGCGGTGAAGCACTTCGATGAACTCATCGCGCAGATCGCCGCGGCTTCGCGTCAGCAGAGCGCCGGCATCGACGAGGTGGCCAACGCCATCGCGCGCATCGACGAAGGCACCCAGCAGAACGCCGCCCTGGTCGAACAGACCGCGGCGGCGAGCCGCATGCTGAGCGAACAGGCCATCCAGGTGCAGACCCTGGTGGAGAACCTGCGCACGGCCGATGACGGCGCCGCGAAAGCGCTGGCCGCCTGACCTGTAGGGCCGATTTCAATCGGCCAGGCAGGGCGCACGGGAATTCGGGGACA
This sequence comes from Gammaproteobacteria bacterium, assembly GCA_019747795.1. GTDB lineage: Bacteria > Pseudomonadota > Gammaproteobacteria > JADJYF01. The sequence continues at coordinate 32,377 of JAIEQK010000159.1, forward strand.
GACCACGGTTTCTTCGAAACCGTGGTCTGTCCCCGAATTCCGAAACCGTGGTCTGTCCCCGAATTCCCTCAGCGCGTGAACCGCTGCAACGCGAGCCGTGCGAGCCCCGCCACCAGCGCGGCGGTGAGCTTCGGCCGAAAGCCGCGCTCGCCGTGGATGAAAGCGATGCAGCCGTCGCGGCTGCGAATCTCCGCGTGATCGGCGCCGGCCGGCATCAGGTCGAAATCCCCGGGCCCCAGCGCACGCCCGGCGATCTGCGCATCCCCTTCGAGAATGAGGCTCAGCTCCGTCTGGCTATGGGCGTGGGCCGGTAGCACCGCGCCTGGGCGCATGCGCATGAGATAGGCGCGCGCGCTCTCGCTCTCTCTCAGCATGCAGAGCTCGATGCCCGGCCAGCGCTCTTCCCAGCGCTGGTCCGCGCGACGGGTGAGATCGCGCAGCGCCGTCGCGGCCTCGGCGAGCGCCGCGTCGCCTTCCTTGCTCGCCAGCACCGCCGACAGCACCGAGGCGCGCAGCGCGGCCGCGCGCGCCGGCGGCGGCTGCAGCGGCCGCAGGCCGCTGGCCAGCTCTTCGAGCGTCTCCGGCGAGAGTGTCGTCTCGTCCGGCATCGGCGGCGGGTCGTCCCGCGGATCGTGCGTCATGCGTCCAACTCGGCCGCGCGCAGCGCGTCCTGCGCGCGTTTCAGATGGGATTTCACCGTGCCCAGCGGCAGACCGGTGGCTCGCGCGATCTCAGCATGGGAGAGGCCGCGAAAATAGGCCAGGCCCAAGAGCCGCTGCGCGACGGGTGACAGCGCGGCGATCGCCGCGCGCAGCCGCGTGCCGCTCTCGAGCGCCATCACCACGCTGAGCGGATCGTCCTCGTGCAGCGCTTCGTCCAGGCGTTCGTGCAGACGTTCGAGTTCGACATTGGTCTCTTCCGAGCCGCGACGACGCAACTGGTCGAGCGCGCGGCTGCGCGTCATGTTCAGCAGCCAGGCGAGCGGCGTGCCGCGCTCATCGCTGTAGCGGCCGGCCTGCTGCCAGGCTTGCAGAAAGGTATCGGCCACCACGTCCTCGGCGGCGTCCGGTTCGCGCACGATGCGCAGCGCCAGCGCGTAGACGTGGCCGAGCGTCGCGTCGTAGAGCGCCGTCACCGCCGCGGCCTCGCCCTGGGCCATGCGTGCGATCCAGCCCTGCGCGGCGGCGTTGAGAGAGTCGTTGTCGTGCACGGCGCTCGCTTGGGCTTCGGGGACGGAAGGGCGGCGCGGGGCGAGCCGTCGCCGACCGCGCAATGCATCCTGACATGAGTTCCCGTCGCCACGTACATGGTTCTCCTACGGCGCGCGCGCCGGGTTGGATGCGCCTGCATCCAGTTTGCCCATGCCTTGCGTAGGGGTCTCGAACATCGCTCGTTCGAACCCAATGCACAGGGGAGTCCCACGCATGAACAAAGCCCTTCCGATAGCGCTCTGCTGGCTGGCCTGCGCCGGCGGCGCGCAGGCCGCCAACCACCGCGAAGCGCCGATCACTGCGCTCGATCACAAGGCCGACATCACCGACGTCTACGCCTTCCGCAGCTACGACCCGGCGGAGTCCACGCCCAAGGTCACGCTGATCATGGGCGTCGACCCGCTGCTCGAACCGGCCAATGGCCCCAACTGGTTCCCCTTCGATCCGGGCGTGGTCTACGAGCTCAAGGTCGACAACGACAATGACGCGGTCGAGGACCTGGGCTTCGAATTTCGCTTCACCACCCAGCAGACCTTGCCGGGACTCTTCCAGGTCTACGCCGGCGTGCCGGGCGGCGCGGCGGCGCCGGCCAATTCGCCCGCGCCGGTCGCGCCCGGCACGCCCATCGTGCCCGAGCGCATCGCCGCCCAGGGTGACGCAGGACTGGGGCAGAAGCAGAGCTACACCCTGACGCTCGTGCGCTACAAGCAGGGCCGCGCGCAGTCGCGCACCGTGCTCGGCAGCGGGCTCGCCACGGTGCCGGCCAACGCCGGGCCGCGCACCATGGACTACGCCGCGCTGTTCGCGGCCGGCGTGAAGTCACTGGCGCAGGACGTGAAGTCCTTCGCCGGCACCACCGACGATGCCTTCTGGATCGACCTCGGCGGCGCCTTCGACACCTTCAACACGCACGTCTTCCCGGTGCTGTCGGCCGGCCAGGACGCGGCGCCCGACAACCTCGCGGCGGACACGGTGTCCGGCTACGCGGTCAATTCCATCGCGATCGAAGTGCCGGTGGCGCTGGTCACGCGCACCGGCCAGGTGGAGGCGGCCACCTCTACTGCCGCGACCATCGGCGTGTGGGCCACCACCTCGCGGCCGCGCGTCACGGTGCGGCGTTCGCCACTGCCGGCGGAGGACTCCGGCGATTTCCGCCAGGTGCAGCGCATGGGCAACCCGCTCATCAACGAACTCTTGGTCGGCACCGGCTTCAAGGATCGTTTCAGCATGGACGTGCCGCGCCGCGACGGGCAGTTCGCCAACTTCTTCCTCGACCCGCAGCTCGCGCGCGTGCTGAACGCGCTGACCGGCGGCGTGCTGGCCATTCCGCCGGCGCCGCGCACCGATCTGCTGCCGGTGGTGACCTACGCGCCGCCCATCGCCCCGGCCGGCACGCCCGCCGGACCCATCGCCGACCTGCTGCGGCTGAACACCGGCGTGCCGCCGACCCCACCGGCGAGCGCCAGTCGTCTCGGGCTGCTCGGCGGTGACAGCGCGGGCTTTCCCAACGGTCGGCGCGTGTTCGACGACGTCACCGACATCGCGCTCCGCATCGTTGCGGGCGGCGTGCTGGCCGCGCCGTTTCCGGGCTTCAGCGCCGACATCGGCGGGCGGCTCGGCGACGGCGTGAACAGCAACGACGCGCCCTATCGCACCGTCTTTCCCTATCTCGCCGACGCGCCCTCGGGCCGCGATCGGCGGCATCTGGATCCCGGTGAGCCCGGGTGTACGGCAGGGGGCGGCGCGCCCTGCGCGCCGTGAGGCGAGGGCGGCGGCGTGACCTTGCGCACGCCGCCGCCGGCGCTGCTTCTGTCCGCCTGCATCTTC
>JAIEQK010000192.1 GCA_019747795.1 Gammaproteobacteria bacterium
CGCGCGACGCGCAGGCGGCCCGCCACGCGCTGGCGCTGCTCGGCGACGACCCGGCGGTGGCCGAGGCGCGCCTGGAGCGGGCCGATGCGCCTGACTTCGCCCATTACTCGGTCGACGGCGGTGGCCGCTCGTCCGGCCTGGCCCCGGGACCCGAACTCATCGCCGACGTGATGTTCGACGGCGAGCGCGTCGGCCGGGTCATCGTGCGGACCAGCCGGACCGAACTCATCGCGCGCCTGCTGCACGACCTGGAACTCGTCCTGGCGGTGCTGGCGATCGCGCTCGGCGCGACGCTCGCCCTGTCCCGCCGCCTGCTCGAAGGGCTGTACCGACCGATCATGGCGCTGTCCGCCGCCGCGCGCCGCGTGCGCGAAGGGCGCGACTACGGCGTGCGCGCCCCGCTGCTCGCGCACGACGAGCTCGGCCAGCTGTGCGCGGACTTCAACGCCATGCTGGCCGACATCGAGCGGCGCGACCGGGAACTCGAGTCGCAGATCGCGAGCCGCACAGAAGAACTTCGCCGACGCAACGCCGAACTGTCGGCGCAGGTCGCCGAGCGCGCGGCGGCCGAGCAGGCGCTGCTGGCCAGCGAGCAGCGCTTCAAGGGCGCCTTCGAGAGCGCCGCCATCGGCATGCTGATGGTCAACGAGGCGCGGCAGATCCAGCACGCGAACCAGGCGTTCAGCGACATGCTCGGCTATCCGCCCGAGACGCTGAAGGGCATGAACCTGCGCGACGTCACCCACCCCGACGACTACGAGGGCGGGCTCTACCAGTTTCACGAACTCGTCGCGGGGCGCATCGATCGCTACCAGATCGAGCGGCGCTACGTGCATCGCGAAGGGCGGAACGTGTGGGTGCTGTGCCACATCTCGGCGGTGCGCGACGCGCAGGGCCGCTACGAGTACGCCATTGCGCAGGTGCAGGACATCACCGAGGCCCACCAGCTGTCGCGTGAGCTGTCCTACCAGGCGACCCATGACGCGCTGACCGGGCTGGTCAATCGGCGCGAGTTCGAGGCGCGCATCGAGTACGCGCTCGAAGGCACCTGGCGCAACGGCAAGGAGCACGCGCTCTGCTATCTCGATCTCGACCAGTTCAAGGTCATCAACGACACCTGTGGTCACGTGGCGGGTGATGAACTGCTGCGCCAGGTCGCCAACGTGCTGCGCGCCAAGGTGCGCGCCAGCGACACCATCGCGCGTCTCGGCGGCGACGAGTTCGGTCTCTTGATGGAGAACTGTCCCCTGGCGCAGAGCCAGCGCGTGGCCGAGAGCTTCCGCGCGGCCATCGAGGACTTCCAGTTCGTGTGGGACGACAAGCGCTTCCGCGTCGGCGTGAGCATCGGACTCGTGCCCATCAACCGCGACTCGGCGAGCGTCACTGAAGTGCTGCAGCAGGCGGACACCGCCTGCTACGCGGCCAAGGATCGCGGCCGCAACCGCGTGCACACCTACCTGCGCGACGACGAGGAGCTGACGAAGCGCCACGGCGAGATGCAATGGGTGACCAAGATCCAGGACGCGCTGGAGCGTGACCAGTTCCGGCTCTACGTCCAGCCCATCGTGCCGGTGGCTGGGGACCGTCACCGCTACGAGCACTACGAGGTCCTGATCCGCATGATCGACGCGAACGGCCAGGATGTCCCGCCGGGCGCCTTCCTGCCGGCCGCCGAGCGCTACAACCTCGCTGCCCAGCTCGACCGCTGGGTGGTGTCACGCCTGCTCAACTGGGCGGCGGAGAATCCGCTCGAATTCGCACGCTTCGACATGTGCTCGGTGAACCTGTCGGGGCTGACGCTGGCCGACGAATCCTTCCTGGGCTATGTCATCGACCTGCTGCGCGCGGCACGCGTGCCGAGCAGCAAGATCTGCTTCGAGATCACCGAGACCGCCGTCATCTCCAATCTCTCGCAGGCGACCCGCTTCATCTCCACGCTGAAGGCGCTCGGCTGCTACTTCGCGCTGGACGACTTCGGCAGCGGGCTGTCGTCCTTCGCCTATCTCAAGAACCTGCCGGTGGACTATCTCAAGATCGACGGCATGTTCGTGCGCGACATCCACGGCGATCCGCTGGACCGCGCGCTGGTGCGCTCGATCAACGACGTCGGCAAGGTGATGGGCAAGCAGACCATCGCGGAATTCGTCGAGAACGACGACATCCTCGCGGTGCTGGCCGAGGTCGGCGTGGACTACGCGCAGGGCTACGGTGTGGGCAAGCCGTTCCCGCTCGCCCTGCTCGGACACCGCGATCAGGCGCCGCTGGCCGCCGTCGGGTGAGAGACTTCAGCCGTCGTTGAACAGGCCGAGGGTCGTCATCGCGTCGAGGATGCGCCTGTGAAAGGCGCGTGACGCGCACACCACGCCGCGGTTGGCGCTGAGCGTGGCGCCGTGCGAGAAGTCGAGCGGTCGGCCGGCGATGTCGGTCACGATCGCGCCGGCCTCCTGCGCGATGATCGCACCGGCGGCGTGATCCCAGATCTTCTCCACGTAGTCGCGGCGGGTCGGCAGGCGCAGGTAGGCCTCGGCCTGGCCGCGCGCGACCACCGCGTACTTGCACTGGCTGTCGAGTCGCGCGGGCGCGCCACGCGCACCGAGGAATTCGACGATGCGGCCGGTGTCGTCCAGGCGCGAGTGCGCCGCTTCCACCGATTCGCACACGCGCATCGCGCCGACGTCCTCGAGGCGCGAGGCGTCCTGCCGCCGCGCCGACAGCCCGGGCCGGTCGGCCGGCACCATCCAGCTGCCGCCACCGCGGGTCGCATAGAACAAGGTGCCGCGCGGATCCGGGTCGTCGAATGCGCGCGCGTGGCTCTCGGCCAGGTTGGGGCAGCCCAGCACGCCGAGCGTCACCTGCCCGCGCTCGATGAGCGCGAGCGATACCGCGTACTGTCCGCCGCGCAGGAAGCCCTTGGTGCCGTCTATCGGATCGAGCGTCCAATAGCTGTCGCCGCTGGCGTCGTGATTGCCCAGATCGATGGCGTCCAGCACCGCGTCCACCGGCGCGTCGGGCCAGGCCACCCGGGCCGCGGCCGCCACTTCTTCGCGCAGCCCGTCCTGACCCGCGGAGCGCAGCGTGCCCGCGTCTTCCTCGCCGACCATGGCCAGCTCGCCGAACGCGTCCGCCAGGTGCCGCGCGACCACCGCCTGCGCCGCGTAGTCGGCGACGGTCACCGGGCTCAGGTCTTCCTTGGCATGGCGCACGATGTTCTGCTGGTGCGCCTGCACGTGGCGCGTCACGCGGCAGGCTGCGGCGACGGCGGCAATGGCGACCGCCAGGCGGTCAGTGGTCGAGCTTGAATTCACGGTCTTTCCCGGTTGCGGTTGGCGTGGCGCGGGCCCGCGCCCGCGGTGTTAAACTTTCGAGCCAATCTGTCAGCGCTGGCGTGAGTCCTGAGCGCGCTGGGCGCGCACGGAGAGCCGGCGATGCCCTGCTTCGCTCTCGGCGGCACGCGGGGCCATCCCTAGGAGGAGTGTCGTTCACATGTCCGAGAGCAAAGTCCGTCCGATTCCGCCCGACATCGCCGCCTCGGCGCATATCAACGAGCAGCAGTACCAGGAACTCTATCGCCGCTCGCTGGCCGACCCGGACGGGTTCTGGGCCGAGCAGGCCGACAAGTTCGTGAGCTGGGAACAGCGCTGGCACACGGTCTCGAACTGCGACTTTACCACGGCCACCATCCGCTGGTTCGAAGGCGCGAAGCTCAACATCGCCTACAACTGCCTCGACCGCCATCTCGCCACCCGCGGCGAACAGACCGCGATCATCTGGGAGGGTGACGACCCGGCCCACAGCAAGCACATCAGCTATCGCGAACTGCATGCCGAGGTGTGCAAGTTCGCCAACGTGCTGAAGACGCGCGGCGTCGCCAAGGGTGACCGCGTCTCGATCTACATGCCGATGATCCCGGAAGCGCTGGTCGCGATGCTCGCCTGCGCGCGCATCGGCGCGGTGCACTCCGTGGTGTTCGGCGGTTTCTCGCCGGACGCGCTCCGCGACCGCATCCAGGACTCGGACTGTGTCGCCTTGATCACCGCCGACGAGGGCCTGCGCGGCGGACGCAGCGTGCCGCTCAAGGCGAATGCCGACAAGGCGCTCGAAGGCTGCGAGTGCGTGAAGACCTGCATCGTCGTGCGCCACACCGGGGCCGACATCGGCTGGCGCGAGGGCCGCGATCACTGGTACCACGAGTGCATGGCGACGGCTTCGACGGACTGTCCGCCCACCTCGATGGACGCCGAGGATCCGCTGTTCATCCTCTACACCTCGGGTTCGACCGGCAAGCCCAAGGGCGTGCTGCACACGACCGGCGGCTACCTGCTGCACGTCGCGATGACGCACAAGTACGTGTTCGACTACCAGGACGGCGAGATCTACTGGTGCACCGCGGATGTCGGCTGGGTGACGGGGCACTCCTACATCGTCTACGGGCCGCTCGCCAACGGCGCGACCTCGCTGATGTTCGAAGGCGTGCCGACCTATCCCGACGGCGGGCGCTTCTGGCAGGTGATCGACAAGCACCAGGTCAACATCTTCTATACCGCGCCGACCGCGCTGCGCGCGCTGATGGGCATGGGCGACGATTTCGTCAAGAAGTACAGCCGCAAGAGCCTGCGCATCCTCGGCAGCGTCGGTGAGCCGATCAATCCCGAGGCGTGGGAGTGGTATTACACGGTGGTCGGCGACGAGCGCTGCCCGATCGTCGACACCTGGTGGCAGACGGAGACCGGCGGCATCCTGATCACGCCGCTGCCCGGCGCGCGGCGCCTGAAGCCCGGTTCCGCGACCCTGCCGTTCTTCGGCGTGGAACCGGCGCTGGTCGACGACCAGGGGCGCGAACTCGAAGGCGCCACGTCGGGCTCATTGGTGATCAACCGCTCCTGGCCGGGGCAGATGCGAACGGTCTACGGCGACCACAAGCGCTTCTTCGAAACCTATTTCCAGATGTTCCCCGGGCGCTATTTCACCGGTGACGGTGCGCGACGCGACGAGGACGGGTACTACTGGATCACCGGGCGCGTGGACGACGTGATCAACGTCTCCGGCCATCGGCTCGGCACGGCCGAAGTGGAGAGCGCGCTGGTGCTGCATCCGGCGGTGTCGGAGGCGGCCGTGGTGGGGTATCCGCATGCGATCAAAGGCCAGGGCATCTACGCCTACGTCACCCTGATGCACAACGTGTCGCCGAGCGAAGAACTGCGCAAGGAACTGGTCCAGCACGTGCGTAACGAGATCGGTGCGATCGCCACGCCGGACGTCATCCAATGGGCGCCCGGTCTGCCGAAGACGCGTTCGGGCAAGATCATGCGGCGCATCCTGCGCAAGGTCGCGGCCAACGAACTCGACAGCCTGGGCGACACCACCACGCTGGCCGATCCGGCGGTGGTCGACGACCTCATCAGCCATCGTGCCAACCAATAGCGAAGAGGGCCGCACGACGGGCGGCGCAGAGCTGCCCTGGGTCGCCGCATGGCGCGCGTGGCTCGAACAGCTCGGGTCGCGCGAGCCGTCGGCGGCGGATACGCGTGCCGCGGCCGCCGGCGGGTTCGCTTCGGCCTATCTCGAGTTCGCCAGGGCCATCCAGCGTCTGCTGGATGCGGCGGGCCCCGGCGACTTCAGCGCGCGGCTCATCGCGGCGCTGCGCGGCGGTGCGGCCGACGCCGCGCTGAACGAGTTCCTGCGCGCCGCCCCGGCGGCCATGCTGCACGGCCTGGCGGGCGAGCGGGCGAGCCAGCCCTGGGCGCAGTGGTCCGCGACGCTCACGCGCTGGACTGAAGAGCTGCTGCGTCTCCCGCTCATCGGGCCCGCGCGCGAATGGCAGTCACTGGTACGCGCCGTCCAGCGCGCGGCCGTGGCGGAGGGCGCGGCGCGTGACCGCCTGGCCGCTCATCTGCACGCGGTGCTGCGCGCTGCGCAGTCGCACCTGGCCGACCGCCTCGAACAGGACGATGGCCCACCCATCACCACGTTGCGCGCTCTGTACGACCTGTGGATTGAATGCGCCGAACAGGCCTATGCCGAACGCGTGATGGGGGACGACTTCGCGCGCGACTTCGCCGCCTGGGTCGATGCGGGCAGCGATCTGCGCCTTGCGGTCAACGCGCTGCTGGCGCGCGCCGCGGGTGCGGTGGACGCGCCGCGCCGCGAAGAGATCGACGCGCTATTGCAGCGGCAACGCATCCTCGAAGCGCAACTCGCGGCGCTCCAGGCTGCCCGGGTGGATGAGCGTCGAAGCGCGCCTCCATCCCCCGCGCCGACCGCGGAGGTCACGCATGCCACTCCTGCGGCGCCCCAGCCTGCGCCGCGGCCGCGTCAACCACGCAAGGCGGAACGCAAACCCGCACCGCCCAAGGCGCAGGCGAAGCCGCGCACGCCGCGTCCCGAGACCACCAAGCCTGCGGCGCCGCGACCCGCGCGCAAGCCCGGCGCTGAATTCGACATCGCCGAGATCCTCGGCATGGGCAAGTAGCGATGCCACGACTTGCGCTCGAGGCCGCCGGCCTGCGCGAGGAGATCGCGAGTTTCGAGCAGGGCCTGCGGCGCGGACTCGGCGTCCTGCGACGCGTGGAGGGTCCGCGGCCAGGCGCGACGCCGCGGCAGTGCGTGTTCGAGATCGAGGGCGTGCGGCTCTACCGGTACGGCGAGGCGCCGCCGCGCCCCGACGCCGTACCGCTGCTGATCGTCTACGCGCTCGTCAACCGACCGGATATGGCCGATTTGCAGGCCGGCCGGTCGCTGGTCGCGGCGCTGATGGCGCGCGGGTTCGAGGTCTACCTGGTGGACTGGGGCTATCCCGGCGGCGCGGATCGGCTGCTCGGACTGGAAGACTACGTCTGCCGTTATCTCGACGCCTGTGTCGAGCACCTGCGCCGCACGCTCGCGCGGCCCGCGCTGCCGCTCCTGGGCATCTGCCAGGGCGGCACGCTGTCCTTGAGCTACGCGGCGCTCGAGCCGCACAAGGTGGAAAAGCTCATCACCACCGTGACGCCGGTGGATTTCCAGACCGCGGAGGACATGCTGAGTCACCTCGTGCGTGGCGTGGACGTCGCGCGGCTCGTGCGGGCGCACGGCAATCCCAGCGGCGACCTGCTGAACGGGCTGTTCCTGTCATTGAAGCCCTTTCGACTCACGCAGCAGAAGTACCTGCGCTTCCTGGAGCAGATCGATTCCCCGGAGGCGGTGGCGACCTTCCTGCGCATGGAACACTGGATCTTCGACAGCCCCGCGCTGGCCGGACGCGCCTGCGTGCAGTTCGCGGAAGAGTTCTACCAGCGCAATCGGTTGATTCGAGGCGGGCTGTTCATCGGCGGGCGCGAGGTCGACCTCGCGCGCGTCACCATGCCGGTGCTGAACATCTACGCGCGGGACGATCACCTGGTCCCGCCTGCCGCGTCGCGGGCGCTTGGCGCGGTGGTCGGCACGCGCGACTACACCGAGGCGGAACTGCCCGGCGGGCACATCGGCGTGTACGTGGGATTGAAGTCGAAGCTGTCCGTGCCCGCGGTGGTCGGGGAGTGGATGGCGGCGCGGGACTGAGAAGAATCCCCCTCGGGCCCGTGGGGAGAACGGAACCCGAGGAGGCGAGGGGAGGTGAGGGCTAGATGGGCATGCGCCCCATCTAATTCAAGCTCAGGCGGCCTTCTTGCCCGTAGCCTTCTTCGGGAACAGGAAGGTCGGCAGTACCACCTCGGAGTTGGAGGTGACCGACTTCAGGCCCTTCTCCAGCCACGCCTGGTAGGCCTCGCGCGACTCGGTGAGGATGTCGGCGGTGCTACGCGCGGCTTCGAGCAGTTTCTCGTTGAACTCGGTGGCGAGCTTGGTCTGCTCGGACAGCAGGTCCTGGTAGCCCTTGACCTCGCCCAGCGACGAGAACAGCTTGGTGCTGGCCTCGAAGGCGGCGTTCGCCAGCTCCATCTGCTTGCCGGTGATCTTCTCGATCACCTGGGTGTTGATGGTCTCGAGCTCCTTGGCGGATTCCATCGCGGTCTTGCCGTATTCCTGCCAGTTTTCGATGAACTTGTTTTCCATGGGTCTACTCCTGAAGCGGGTTGTGGCGCGGGGCGCCGGGTGTTCGGAACGCTACAGCGGGCTTTTGGTGCGCCGCAACATTATTGCAATGCAGCATAGATGCGGGTATACGGGAAGTCAAGGCGACCGGTGGAAATTTTTTCGGGTCCCGGCGCGGACCTGCAGAGGCGCCCGAACGGGCCGCTGACTGCGGTCACACCCTGTGACGTCTGGTTGGCAAAACGTAACAAGTGGCGGTCAACAAGCGCGGACCGGTCGACTACAATTGGCCGCAACTCATTGCGGTCATTGACGGCGTCCCCCTCGAGACTCCCGCCCCGTGGCCTCCGCCCAGGCCCGCGGTCTGACTGCTTTTTTCGAATTTTCAAGAATTACTTGGACTTGCAATCTGGAGTGCATTCGATGACAAAAAGTGCCGAATTGGCGGCATGGGTCGAGTCCGTCGCGAAGTTGACGCAGCCGGACCATATCCACTGGTGCGACGGCTCGGAGGCGGAGGCGGCTACGCTCACGCAACGCATGCTGGAAACGGGCGACCTCATTCGCCTGAATGAGCAGACCCATCCCAACTGCTTTCTGCACCGCTCCGATCCCCGCGACGTGGCCCGCGTCGAGCACCTGACATTCGTCTGCACGGACGTGCCCGAGGATGCCGGTCCGAACAACAACTGGATGGCGCCGGCCGAGGGCCACGGCACCATCGATCCGCTGTTCGAAGGCTGCATGCGCGGCCGCACGATGTATGTCATTCCCTACCTGATGGGGCCGTACGGCTCGCCCTACGCGCGACCAGGCGTCGAGATCACCGACAGCCCGTACGTGGTGGTGAACATGCGCGTGATGGCGCGCATCGGCAGCGAGGCCCTGGCAGCCCTTGAGCAGGCCCCGCGCTTCGTGCGCGGCCTGCATTCCATCGGCGATCTCGACCCCGACCGTCGCTACATCATGCATTTCCCTGGCGAACTGCTCATCAAGAGCGTCGGCTCGGGTTACGGTGGCAACGCGCTGCTCGGCAAGAAGTGCCACGCGCTACGCATCGCCAGCGCCCAGGCCCGCGAAGAGGGCTGGTTGGCCGAGCACATGCTCATCCTCGGCATCGAGAACCCGCAGGGCGAGACCACCTACGTGGCGGCCGCGTTTCCCTCCGCCTGCGGCAAGACCAACCTCGCCATGCTGGTGCCGCCGGCGAGCTACCAGGGCTGGAAGGTGTGGACGGTCGGCGACGACATCGCCTGGATGCACCTCGGGCCCGACGGCCGCCTGTGGGCCATCAATCCCGAGGCTGGCTTCTTCGGCGTCGCGCCGGGCACCAGCTCCAAGACCAATCCCAACTGCATGCATATGCTCGACCGCGACACCATCTTCACCAATGTCGCGGTGACGCCCGATCTGCAGCCCTGGTGGGAGGGCATGGACGGCGCCAAACCCGAGCGGCTCATCGACTGGCAGGGGCGCGAACACGACCCCGAGAAGACCGGCCCCGCGGCGCATCCCAATTCCCGCTTCACCGTCTCCGCCAAGCGCTGCCCGAGCTTCTCGCCCCAGGGCGAGGCGCCGCAGGGGGTGCCGATCTCGGCCATCATCTTCGGCGGTCGCCGCTCGACCGTGGCGCCGCTGGTGTTCGAAGCCAAGGACTGGGACCACGGCGTGTTCGCCGGTGCCGCCATGGCCTCCGAGACCACCGCCGCCGCCACCGGCGCGGTCGGGCAGGTGCGCCGCGATCCGATGGCCATGAAGCCCTTCTGTGGCTACAACTTCGGCGACTACTGGGCCCACTGGCTCGGCTTCGGCGCGAAGTCGGACCAGCTGCCGCGCATCTTCCACGTCAACTGGTTCCGCAAGGACGCCGACGGCAAGTTCATGTGGCCGGGCTTCGGCGACAACATGCGCGTGCTGGAGTGGATCCTGGAGCGCTGCGCCGGTCGCGGCGAGGCGGTCGAAACGCCGATCGGCTTCGTGCCGGGGGCCGGGACGCTGCGAACCGAGGGACTCGACCTCGATCGTGCCGTGATCCAGGCGCTGCTCTCGATCGACCCGCAGGTCTGGTACAAGGAAGTCGAGGAGATCGAGGCCTACTTCGACAGCTTCGGCGCGCGCATGCCCAAGGGGCTGCGCGACCAGGCGCGTCTCATCAAGCTGGCGCTGGACGCGCAGCGCGCGGCCTGAGGGAGGCCGCGCCGCCGGCCTTCGCGGTGAACGCCGCGAAGGCCGGTCAGAGGGGGATCATTCGTCGTCCGGCTCGTCGTCACCGGCGGTCGGCGGCGTAGAGGCCTTGCCGCGCGCGGGCGCGCGCGCGCCCTTGAAGAAACTGTCCTGCATCTGCCGCCACATGTCGAAGTTCTGCTTGGCCATCTCGCTGAACGCCGCCGGCATGGGCAGGCTCTCCATCGCTTCGCGCATCTGGTTCTGGAAGCGCTGCTGCTGCTCCTGGAACATGTTCAGGCTCTGGCTGATGAAGTCGCCGGCCACGCCTTGCACCGAGTTCCCGTAGAACCCGATCAGTTGTTCCAGCACGTCCGTCGAGAACAGCGGCTCGCCGGCTTCCTCCTGCTCGATGATGATCTGCAGCAGGATGTTGCGCGTGATGTCCTCGCCGGACTTCTTGTCGATGACGCAGAAGCTGACCCCGTCCAGCACCAGCTTGCGCACGTCCTGGAGGGTGACGTACTTGCTTTCCGCGGTGTCGTACAGACGGCGGTTGGGGTACTTCTTGATGACCCGTTTGACTTCGTCGTTCATGTTGCCTTGCCTGTTGCTTCCGCAGTGTAGCGACGAATGCAGGTTCGCCCCGGTTGATGGGTGAGCCGCGCGGGCGGCTCGCGTCAGGCGCTCTCGCGCTCCACGGCCAGGGCCACCCCCTGGCCACCGCCTATGCACAATGTGGCCAGCCCGCGCCGCGCGTCGCGTCGCGCCATCTCGTGCAGCAGGGTGACCAGGATGCGTGCGCCGGAGGCGCCTATCGGGTGTCCGAGGGCGATGGCGCCGCCGTTCACGTTGACCTTGGCCGGATCCCAGCCGAGGCCGCGGTTGACCGAGATGGCCTGGGCGGCGAAGGCCTCGTTGGCCTCGACGAGATCCAGGTCGCTCACCGCCCAGCCCGCCTTCGCGAGCGCGCGCTGGGACGCCGGTATCGGGCCCGTGCCCATGATGGCCGGGTCGACGCCGGCGCTCGAACCGGCGCGGATCACCGCTATCGGCGTAAGGCCGAGCGCCGCGGCCTTCTCGCGCGACATCACCACCACGGCGGCGGCGCCGTCATTAATGCCCGAGGCGTTGCCCGCGGTCACGGAACCCTCTTTCTTGAAGGCCGGGCGCAGCTTGTTCAGGGTCTCGACGGTGGTCGAGGCGCGCGGGTACTCGTCCTGCGCGAACATCACCGGCTCGCCCTTCTTCTGCGGTATGGCGACCGGGACGATCTCCGCCGCGAAGCGTTCGGCGGCCTGGGCCGCGGCGGTCTTGGCCTGGGTGGCGGCGGCGAATTCGTCCTGTTCGGCGCGGGAGATCCCGAACTTGTCGGCGATGTTCTCGGCCGTGATGCCCATGTGATAGCTGTTGAAGGCGTCCCACAGGCCGTCGACGATCATGGAATCCTGCAGCGACCAGTCGCCCATCTTCTGGCCGTTGCGCGAGCGCGGCAGGATGTGGGGCGCGAGGCTCATGTTCTCCTGGCCGCCGGCGATCACCACCTCGGCGTCGCCGCAGCGCACCGCCTGCGCCGCGAGTTGCACGGCCTTCAGCCCACTGCCGCAGACCTTGTTGATGGTCAGGCAGGGGGTGCTGACGGGGAGGCCGGCGGCGAGGGCCGCCTGGCGCGCGGGGTTCTGTCCGGCCCCGGCGGTGAGCACCTGCCCCAGGATGACCTCGTCCACGCTTGCCGGGTCCAGCGACAGCTTCGCCAGCAGGCCGCGTATGACGCAGGCGCCCAGTTCGTGCGCAGGAATGTCGGCAAGGGCGCCGCCGAAAGCACCGATGGCGGTGCGCAGCGCGGCTACGATGACAGCGTCGCTCAAGACTGCCTCCTCACGAGGGCGCGGGGCTCGGTCAATCTAGCCTACGCTGCACCGCACCATGATGCAAGCACCGAAAAGGTGCCGCGAACCGGTGAGAAATCACCGGTGCGGCACCCGCTGCGAGGGGTCAGAAGTGGATGGCGCGCTTGTCCACCGCAAGCGCCGCTTCATGCATCGCCTCGGCCAGGGTGGGATGACCGTGGACGCTCCGCGCGATGTCTTCGGCGCTGCCGCCGAACTCCATCACCGCGACTGCCTCGGCGATAAGCTCCGAGGCGTTCGGTCCGAGGATGTGTACGCCGAGCACGGTGTCGGTTTCGGCATCGGCCACCACCTTGACGAAGCCCTCGGCCTCGCCCATGGCCCGCGCGCGACCGCTCGCCATGAAGGGAAAGCTGCCCACCCGAACGCTCGCACCGGCCTGCTTCGCGGCGTCCTCGGTCTGTCCCACCCAGGCGATCTCGGGCCAGGTGTAGATGATCCAGGGCACCAGGTTGAAGTCGACATGGGGCTGCTGCCCGGCTATACGCTCGGCAACCGCGATGCCTTCCTCGCTCGCCTTGTGCGCGAGCATCGGGCCGCGTACGCAGTCACCGATGGCCCACACGCTGCCGACCCCGGTGTGGCAATGCTCGTCGACATTGATGAAGCCGCGGGCGTCGACGCCGATGCCGACCGCCTCCAACCCCAGGTCGGCGGTGCTGGGCTTGCGTCCCACGGCCACAATGAGCCGATCGAACTCGGCGCTGTGCGTTGCCTCACCCACGCGGTAGTCGACCTTGACCACCTTGCCCTCGACGGCGGCGCGCGTGACCTGGGCGCCGAGCCGGATGTCGAGGCCCTGCTTGGCGAGGATCTTCTGCGCCTCCTTGGCGACCGCGCCATCCGCCGCGGCGAGGAAGTTGGGCAGCGCTTCCAGCACCGTCACTTCCGCGCCCAGCCGGCGCCACACGCTGCCGAGTTCCAGGCCGATCACGCCGGCGCCGATCACGCCGAGGCGCTTCGGCACGGCGGCGAAGGCCAGCGCCCCCGTCGAGTCGACGATGAACTCCTGGTCCACCGGCGCCGGCGGAATCGCGGCCGGCACCGAGCCGCTGGCGATGATGACGTGCTGCGCATTCAGCGTTCTCTTGCCGCCGTCCGTGGCGGTCACTTCGACGCTGGTCGGTGACAGCAGGCGCCCGTGGCCATGCACGGTCGTGACCTTGTTCTTCTTCAGCAGGCCGGCGATACCCTGGGTCAGGCCCTGCACCACCTTGAGCTTGCGCGCCTGCATGCGACCGACGTCGATGGTGGCGGTGGCGTCGATGCCGTGATCCTTGGCGTGGCGGTTCAGGAACTCGAAATGGTGGGAGGAATCGAGCAGCGCCTTGGAAGGAATGCAGCCGACGTTCAGGCAGGTGCCGCCCAGCACCTGCTTGCCGGCGTCGTCCCGCCAGCGTTCGACGCAGGCGGTCTTGAAACCGAGCTGCGCCGCACGGATGGCGGCGACGTAGCCCCCCGGGCCGCCGCCGATGACGATGACATCGAAATTGTCCATGCGCGCTCAGACCTCGAGCAGGATGCGGGTCGGGTCTTCGAGCAGACGCCGAATGGTGTCGAGGAACTGCACGGCCTCGCGGCCATCGATGATGCGATGGTCGTAGGACAGCGCGAGGTACATCATCGGCCGGATCACCACCTGGCCGTTCTCGGCCACCGGGCGGTCCTGGATCTTGTGCATGCCGAGAATCGCGCTCTGCGGCGGGTTGATGATCGGTGTCGAGACCAGCGAGCCGTACACGCCACCATTGCTGATGGTGAAGGTGCCACCGGTCAGTTCGTCGATGGTCAGCTTGCCATCGCGCGCGCGCTCGCCGAAATCACGGATGCGGCGTTCGATCTCGGCGAAGTTCATGCGCTCCACGTCGCGCAGGATCGGCACCACGAGGCCACGCTCCGAGCCGACGGCCACGCCGACGTCGAAGAAACCGTGATAGATGATGTCATCGCCGTCGACCGAGGCGTTGACCACGGGGAACTTCTTCAGCGCCTCGACCGCGGCCTTGACGAAGAACGACATGAAGCCCAGGCGCACGCCGTAACGATCCTCGAAATCGCCCTTGAAGCGATTGCGCAGGTCCATCACCGGCTGCATGTTCACCTCGTTGAAGGTGGTGAGCAGCGCGTTGTCGCGCTGTGCGGCGAGCAGGCGCTCGGCGGTGCGCTTGCGCAGGCGCGTCATCGGCACCCGCTCTTCGATGCGATTGGCGACCGCGTGCGGCTGGGCCTGCACGGTGAGCGCCGGCGCCGGCGGCGCGCTCGGTTGCGCCGCGGCAGGTGGACGCGCGGCCGCGGCGCTGATGTCGGCCTTGGTCACGCGGCCGTCCTTGCCGCTGCCGGGGATGCTGGCCGGATCGACGCCGGTCTCGGCCGCGAGCTTGCGCGCGGCAGGGCCGGGCTTCGGCGCGGGCGCCGCGGCTGCGACCGGCTCGGGGGTGGATGCCGCGGGCGCGGCGGCGGCGACGGTCGCCGTGCCCTCGGTGTCGATCACCGCGAGCACCACGTCGGTCAGCACCACGTCGCCGGTCTGATGGCGAATCTCCTTCAGCACGCCGGCTTCGGGCGCCGCGACCTCGAGCGTGACCTTGTCGGTCTCGAGATCGATGAGATTGTCGCCTCGCTCGACCCGCTCACCCACTTGCTTGTACCAGTTGAGCAGCGTCGCGTCGGGCACGGATTCGGCGAGCTGGGGCACTTTCACTTCGATTAACAAGACGATTCTCCCGGATGCGGCTTCAGCGCGACGCTCACGCCGACTTCTTCTGTTTCATTTCACGCTGCGACAGGCGCAGCGCCTCATCGATGATGCGTGCCTGCTGCTCGAGGTGTAGCGACACGTAGCCCACCGCCGGCGACGCAGACTGCGGCCGCGCGACGCAGCTCAAGGACATCTCCTCGGTCAGGCAGCCGCGCAGGTGGCGGGCCGAGAGCAGCATGGACCAGGCGCCCTGGTTGCGCGGCTCTTCCTGCACCCACACGAGCTTGTCCGCCTTCGGATATTGCGCGAGCAGCGCCTGCATCTCTTCACGCGGAAAGGGATAGAGCTGCTCGAGACGGATGATCGCGCAGTCCTCGATGCCGTGTTCGCGCCTGGCCTCCAGCAGATCGAAGTAGACCTTGCCGCTGCAGGCCAGGATGCGCCGCACCTTGGTCTTGTCGAGCGCATCCACCTCGTCGATGACGGGCCGGAAGCCGCCGTGGGTGATCTCGCTCAAGGGCGAGACCGACAGGCGGTGACGCAGCAGGCTCTTCGGACTCATCACCACCAGCGGCTTGCGATAGGGACGCAGCATCTGTCGGCGCAGCATGTGGAACATCTGCGCGGGCGTGGTCGGATAGCAGACCTGCATGTTGTCCTCGGCGCAGAGCTGCAGGTAGCGCTCGAGACGCGCCGAGGAGTGCTCCGGTCCCTGGCCGTCGTAGCCATGGGGCAGCAGCATCACCAGGCCGCAGTAGCGTCCCCACTTTTCCTCGCAGGACGCGATGAACTGGTCGATCACGACCTGCGCGCCGTTGGCGAAGTCGCCAAACTGCGCTTCCCAGATGACCAGCGCGTTGGGCTCGGTGCTGGCATAGCCGTACTCGTAGCCCAGCACCGCCTCTTCCGACAGCGTGGAGTTGATCACCAGGAAGCTCGCCTGGTCAGGCGCGAGATTCTGCAGCGGCAGGTAGGTGTCGCCGGTCTTCTGGTCGTGGATCACCGCGTGGCGATGGAAGAAGGTGCCGCGGCCGCTGTCCTGGCCGGAGATGCGCACCGGCGTCTTGTCGCTGAGCAGAGCGGCGTAGGCCAGCGTCTCGGCGAAGCCCCAGTCGCAGTCTTTCTCGCCCTGCGCCATCGCGTGGCGATCGGCCAGCAGACGCGTCACCGCGCGATGCAGCGTGAAGTTCTCGGGCACGGTATTGAAACGCTCGGCCAGTCGGCGCACGCGTTCGGCACTGATGGCGGTGTCGGTCTCCTCGCGCCAGTCGGTGCCGCGGAAAGGCTCGAAGTTGGTCGCGTAGCGGCCGTCGGTGAACTTGGCATGGGGTCGCGACACGACCTCGTTGTTCTCCAACGCGGTCACGTAGTTCGCCGCCATCGCCTCGGCGTCACCCGGCTTGATCACACCGGCCTGCACCAGCTTCTCGGTGTAGACCTTGCGCACGCCCGGATGATTGCGGATGTGCTGGTACATGATCGGCTGGGTCGCCGCCGGCTCGTCGGCCTCGCTGTGGCCGTGCTTGCGGTAGCAGATCATGTCGATGACGACGTCCTTCTTGAACTCCATGCGGTAGTCGAGCGCGATCTGCGCGGCCAGCGCCACTGCCTCGGGGTCGTCGCCGTTGACGTGAAAAATAGGCGCCTGGACCATCTTCGCCACGTCCGTGCAATAGAGCGTCGAGCGCGAATCCAGCGGGTCGCTGGTGGTGAAGCCGATCTGGTTGTTGATGACGATGTGCACCGTGCCGCCGGTGGTGTAGCCGCGCGTCTGCGAGAGGTTCAGCGTCTCCATCACCACGCCCTGGCCGGCGAACGCGGCGTCACCGTGGATGAGGATCGGCAGCACCTGGCTGCGTTCGTGATCGCGGCGCCGGTCCTGGCGCGCGCGCACCGAGCCCTCGACCACCGGGTTGATGATCTCGAGGTGCGAGGGATTGAAGGCCAGTGTCAGGTGCAGCGGCCCGGCTGGCAGCTGGATGTCGGACGAGAAGCCCATGTGGTACTTCACGTCGCCCGAGCGCGTCTCGCGCGGCCCCTTGCCCTCGAACTCCGCGAACAGCTTGGACGGATGCTTGCCGACGATGTTGACCAGCACGTTGAGGCGGCCGCGGTGCGCCATGCCGACCACGCATTCCTTGAGACCGTGGCGGGCCGCGTCTTCCACCAATTGGTCCATCATCGCGATGAACGACTCGCCGCCTTCGAGCGAGAAGCGCTTCTGCCCGACGTACTTGGTGTGCAGGTATTCCTCCAGCGCGCCGGCCGCGATCACCCGCTCGAGCAGCTGGCGGCGCTTGGCTGCGTCGAAGTTCGGCTTGGCGCGGGTCGGTTCCAGGCGCTGCTGGATCCAGCGCTTCTGCGTGGTATCGACGATGTGCATGTACTCGGCACCGATGGTGCCGCAGTAGGTGGTGCGCACGATGTCCAGGATGTCGCGCAGGGTGGCGCGGTCCGGTCCCTGCAGCGAGCCGGTGTTGAACACCGTGTCGAGGTCGGCGTCGGTCAGGCCGTGGAAGGCCGGGTCCAACTCGGACACCACCGGCCGTTCGTACTGGTTCAGAGGGTCGAGGTGGGCCTGGCGATGACCGCGGAAGCGGTAGGCATTGATGAGCTGCAGCACCGCGACCTGCTTGGCTGCGTTCTGGGCGTCGTCCTGGACCACGGTCACGGTCGCACCGCGCGGCTGGGCAGCGATCGCCAGCATGCGGTCCTGGACCTCGGAATGGCGCACGTCGCGCCGGGCATCGGAGCGTTCGTCCTGGAGTGAGGCGAAGTAGGCCCGCCATTCGTCGCTGACCGCCAGTGGGTCGGCGAGCCAGGTCTCGTAGAGTTCTTCCAGGAACGGGGCGTTGGCGCTGTAGAGGCAGGAGGGAGGCGGCTGGGTCATCATGGTTCCTTGCGGCTGATCCGAAGTGGACCGCGTCGTCCGGGCGTCGCCGGAATCGGCTTCGCCGTCGCGACGGCATATCGGCAAACGACACGGAGATCTTTGATCAATCGGCACTTCATGTCATTAAGGACGCCTGCGCCGCGGCGGTGCGAGTGGCGCTGCCAGCGCGCGGACAAGGCTCGTCGACTAGTGTACGTCCCTCGCCCCGGGACGGTTCGCTGCCTTGCCCGGTCTTCCCACGGAACGGTATGCTTGCGCGCTCCCGTCGCGGGATTGCCCGCATCGCGGCGGCAGCGATCCGGGGGACAGCGCCGCGCCTCCCGCCCCTATCCTGCCCGCGCCCGGACACGCACCCACGGGCGTCCGTCCGCGACCGGGCGGGCCGCGGTGCATCCGCCCGCCCGACGAACCCTATGAACCTCTCGACTGAAAGGACCTGCCTGTTATGAAGCCCCCTGTACGCGTTACCGTCACCGGCGCCGCCGGTCAGATCTCCTACGCCCTGCTGTTCCGCATCGCCGCCGGCGAAATGCTCGGCCGCGACCAGCCGGTGATCCTGCAGCTCCTGGAAGTGACCCCGGCGATGAAGGCGCTGCAGGGCGTGGCGATGGAACTCGACGACTGCGCGTTCCCGCTGCTGAAGAGCATGGAGCTCACGGACGACCCGAACGTCGGCTTCAAGGACACCCAGGTGGCGCTCTTGGTCGGTGCCCGTCCGCGCGGTCCCGGCATGGAGCGCAGCGACCTGCTCGCCGCCAACGGCGGCATCTTCAAGGTGCAGGGCAAGGCCATCAACGACAACGCCTCGCGCGACATCAAGGTGATCGTGGTCGGCAACCCGGCCAACACCAACGCCTGGACCTGCATGAAGAGCGCGCCGGACATCAATCCCGCGCAGTTCACCGCCATGACCCGCCTGGACCACAACCGCGCCAAGGCCCAGCTCGCGGCCAAGACCGGCAGCGCGGTGTCCGATATCAAGAAGGTCACCATCTGGGGCAACCACTCGACCACCCAGTACCCGGATCTCAGCCAGGCGACCGTCGGCGGCAAGGCCGCGCTGTCGCTCGTCGAGCGCCCCTGGTACGAGAACGACTACATTCCGCGCGTCGCCAAGCGCGGCGCCGAGATCATCGACGCACGCGGCGCCTCCAGCGCTGCCTCGGCGGCCAATGCCGCGCTCGAGCACATGCGTGACTGGGTGCTGGGCACGCCCGAAGGCGACTGGGTCAGCATGGGCATCCCGAGCGACGGCAGCTACGGCATCGAGCCGGGGCTCATGTATTCCTTCCCGGTCACCTGCAAGGACGGCAAGTACAGCATCGTGCAGGGGCTGCCGGTCGACGAGTTCAGCCGCAAGCGCATGACCGTCACGGCCGACGAACTGAAGGAAGAGCGCGACGCCGTGCAGCAGCTCCTGGCCTGAACCGAGGCTGCCAACGATCCGAGAAAGGCGCCTGCGGGCGCCTTTTTTCTTGGCCGCGGTCGGCGGTTGAACTGGGCAGGCGCTTTGTACACAATCCGGCCAGTCGTTCAGCCAGAGCCGTGTGCGTCCCGCGACCATGATCGACAAGTACGGTTTCCGTTCAAACGTCGGCATCATCCTGCTGAACCAGCGCGGGCAGGTGTTCTGTGGTCGGCGCGTCGGCATGTCCGCCTGGCAGTTTCCGCAGGGTGGCATCAATCGCGACGAATCGCCCGAAGAGGCGATGTACCGCGAGCTGGAAGAAGAAATCGGGCTGAAACCCAATGACGTGGAACTGCTGGGCTCGACCAAGGGCTGGCTGCGCTATCGCCTGCCCAAGCGTTACATCCGCTACAACCAGACGCCGCTGTGCATCGGTCAGAAGCAGATCTGGTTCCTGCTCAAGTTCTGTGGCGAGGAAGCGCGCCTGAAGCTGGACGCCGCGCCGGAACCCGAGTTCGACGCCTGGCGCTGGGTGGATTACTGGGACCCGCTGGGTTTCGTGGTGCCCTTCAAGCGCAGCGTCTACGAGCGTGCGCTGCACGAGTTCTCGACTTTCGTGGCCAGCATGAGTGGCCTGCCGCCGGTCGCGGCGCCAAACGACGCCCCCGGCTCGACCTGAAGCGGCCGGGCGCGGCCGCGACTTCTCAGTTGCTCTTCCGGGCCGCCAGTTCCGGCAGCACGCTGCGCGCTGCGCGGTCGCGCACCGTGCGCGCGAAACCCTCGGCGAAGTAGTCGGGAAACTTCCAGCCGCGAATCTTGGCGCGCAGCGCCTCCAGGTCCGGCTCGCAGGCGCCAAGCGCGGCGTCGGCCACGCGCCGGATGTCAGGTTCACCCTCCGCGCCGCCCATCGCCTTCTGGTACACGCAACTGTTGTAGTCGTTGGTGGCCTTCATCATCTCGGTGCGTTCTTCGACCGTCATGTCCCCAGGCGAGCGTTCGCCGGCCGGAGCGACGGCGTCGTCGGCCAGGGCGCTCGCGCAGGCGAGCGCGAGAAGGCAGGTGAGGGTGAGGCGCATGGCGATCTCCTAGGGCGTGAAGGTGGCGCGCTCGAGCAGCCAGTCCTGGGGACGACCATCGACGCGCGTGCAGCCGAGCTTGACCGGTTCGCCGCCGGGCGGGGCGGTGCCCACCACCCGGTTCTGCGGACGGCCGTTGGCGAACACCCGCATCAGGCGGTAGTCGATGGCCCGCTCCGAGTGGCGGTTGCGCAGGATGCGCAGCTGACCGCCTTCGCTCAGGATCTGGCAACGACCATCGTTCTCCGCACTGAACTCGAGGAAGCTCGCCGCCGGATCGGATTCGGTGGCGCACTGCGCCGGGCCGGCGAGCAGTGCGAGCAGCAGGCAGTGAGAAGGGGACAGGCGCCGCATGGGCGGCAGTGTACGAGCACGGAAGAACCGGCACTAGCCCCGCAAAGCTTGTGGGACGTCTAGGATTTTCGTGGTTTCCCTTTGATTTTTTTGCCTTCTCCGGTTACCCACAGAAGCTGTGGATAAGTCTGTTGAGGAAATGCGGACAGGCGTCTCTCATACCCGGCGCGTGGGCGCTTTATGTCAGATCGGTGAATTTTTCGCCGGCCAAGCATCCTCATCGGATTCAAGCAGTTAGGCGGCGCCAGCGGGCGCCGGGCGGCGCTTCCGACCTGACTTCCTCGGTCCCTGTCAAGCGCCTCGCGCGTTGTGTATAAGCGACGCCGCCGGGGCTTGTCAGCGCGCGAATTTCATGAATCGTCGGCCCCTGGGCGATCGCTTGACGAGACGTGGCCGGGCCGTTCCATGGACCGTCGTCCTGGGCCCCTGAAGCCCCTTGCAAATGCCTCGCCCGGCCGGGATTTCAACGAGTCAAGGCCCCTCGCGGGCCATCCTCCAGGGGCGCGCGAAGAGGCCCAAAGGCGAGCGCCGCCACGCCCCTTTCCCGCTATGGCGACAGTTCGCGCGGGACGCTTAGCATGCCTGCCTACACGTCCAGGGCAGGAAACCACCATGCCGCAACGCTTCGTGAAGATCGCGCAGGGGCTCGCGCTCCTGCTGGCGAGCATCTCGCTCGCCCACGCTGGCGGCGGATACTTCGCCCTCGGCTACGGACCGGCGGCGCGACAGATGGCCGGGGCGACCACCGCCCACGCGGCCGACGCCTACGCGGGCGCCTCCAATCCCGCCAAGTGGCTGGCCGCGGGCAACCGCCTGGATCTGGGCGTCGAATTCTTCCTGCCCTACCGGCGCGTCGAGCGCGAGGGCTCGAACACCGTCTACGACTTCGCCACCACCAGCGGGCGCGACGTGTTCGTCATCCCCGAAGGCGCCTACAGCCGTCGCGTGAGCGAGCGCCTGGCGCTGGGCTTCACGCTGTACGGCAACGGTGGGCTGAACACCACCTACCGCGGGGACAACGGCGTGCCCGGCAGCAACTTCGCGCCCGCCGACTGCGGCACGCGACCCGCCAACTTCCTGTTCGGCTGCGGTCGCATGGGGCTGGACATCATGCAGGTCGTGTTCGCCCCCGGGGCCGCCTGGCAAGTGGCGCCGGGCCACAGTCTGGGAGTCGCGCCGCTCATCGCCGTGCAGCGTTTCAAGGCCTATGGGCTGCAGAGCTTCGCGGCCTTCTCCGCCCATCCGACCGACGTCTCCAATCGCGGCTACGACTGGGCGCTGGGCCTCGGCGTGCGCGTCGGCTGGCTGGGGGACATCACGCCGTGGCTGAAACTCGGCGCGGCCTGGTCGAGCAAGGTCTACATGCAGGAGTTCGAACAGTACGACGGCCTGCTCGCGGATGGCGGCCTGGACATTCCCGCGAACTGGTCGCTAGGTCTGGCGGTCACGCCGAGCCCGCGCTGGGTGCTGACCTTCGACTACCAGCGCATCGAGTTCGGCGGCGTGCGGGCCAATGCCAACGGCGTGATGAACACGCTGCTCGACCCGCTCGGCAGTCCGCTCGGCAGTCGGCGGGGCAGCGGCTTCAACTGGGGCGACCAGGACAATTTCCGCGTCGGCGTGGAGTTCGCGCTCAGAAGCAGCCTGCGGCTGCGCGCGGGTTACGCCTATGGCGATCGGCCGCAACGCGACGCCAGCATCAACTCGGTCACGCTGAACATGATGGCGCCGACCGCCGTGCACCAGGCGAGCGTCGGCCTGTCCTGGCAGCCGCGCGCGCAACACGAACTCAATCTCGCCTACAGCCGCTTCATCGCACCCGCGTTCGACGGCCCTTCGGCGACGCGGCTGCTCGGCGTGGGCGGCACGGAGCGCGTGCACGCGCACGTCAACACGGCCATGCTGGCCTGGTCCTGGAAGCGCTGAGCGCGCGCCTCAGCGCGCGAACTGCACCTCGTATTCGACGTCGGTCTGCGAGCCGCCAATCGGTGACCTGCGCACGATCTCGTAGGAGTTGTACGCATTGTTCATGCGATGCCGTTCGATGATCTTCTTCGCGCGCTGATCGACCGTCTCGCTGCCGACCAGGCTGGACATCGCGTCCAGCGACACCTTGAACACGAAGCGGTCGGGATTGTCGCCGGTGTTCCGGCCTTCACTGGCGGCGGGCGCGGCGCTGGGGCCTGCCCCGCCGCCGGATGACGCGCAGGCACTGAGCAGGGCGAGCAGGCACAGGAGCGGAAGAACGCGGCGGCACACGGGCGGCATGGGACATCCTCATCAAGTACGACCTCGCAGCGAGGCCGTCGGATGCTAGCAGAGGCGGCCGCGTGCCGGGCAGGCTGCACAGCCTGACCGGCGCGACTTTAAAGACGTCCCGTCCCTGGGACGCTTGGCAGAGAGCGGTGCGGCGCGTGGACCGATCGCTCAGGTGCGACGGCCGCGACGCGCGCGGGCGAGGGTGGCGACCAGCGCGCTACCGAACAACAGCAGCGGCGCCGGCACCGGCACGGTCGACACCGGCGGCTGCGTGCCGGAGAGGCCGCGCAGCTGGGACAGGAAGATCGCGCTGTCCCACAGGGGATCACGCGAGTCCGAGACCACCGCCGTGATGGTGTGCGTGCTCTTGGTCAGGTCGAGCAGCCCGGTCGCGGTCAGCACCGCGGTGTAGCCGTCGTACTCCAGGGGCTGTGCGCCCGCGCCACTGTTGGCGGTGAAGTATCCGTTGTCGTTCTGCGTGGTGTCTGTGCACGGGAACACACCATTGGTCGAGCAATCGTCCAGCACCACGAAGTTGTTGGCGTCGAAGCGTGCGACGTTGACGCCGTCCACCAGCAGCGCGAAGCCGTCCTTGAATATGCCGGTCCATTCCGGATATTCCTCCGAGGCGAACACGAACTTGGTGGTCACCGCGTCGATGCCGGGCGTAACCGAGAAGCTGAAGCTGAGCTTGTTCTGGTCATAGCTCCACTGCTTGCTGATCGAGGAGATCTCGACGCTCGCGCCGGTACCCGTGATGTTGGTGTAGCCGCTCGACGTGTTGCTGGTCGGCGAATCGGAAAAGCCGGGGGCCTGGCCCGAGGTCAGCACGATGCCGCTGGTGTCGATCAGCGTGCCGACGTTGGCGGCGTTGTACACCGCGCCCTGCTTGCTGGCGCCGATGTAGGTGATGGAGGACGCGTTGACCAGGATGCCGCTGTTCGGCACCACCCAGGCATCGACCAGTTCGTTACCGGTGGTGGAGGGCGGCTGGTTGGCCGGCGGCGTGACCGCCAAGGGCGGCGTGGCCGGCGTCTCGGTCTCGAGCGACTCGATCTCCTCTTCGGTCATGTCGGGGAGGTCGGCGTTGTCTTCCTTCTCCGCGCCGTACTGCAGCACGTAGAGATCGTCGGCGGACGGGTTGTCGTCGACGCCGCCGTTGTTACCACCACCGCCACCGCTGCCGCCCTGGGCAAAAGCAGTGCTGCTGGCGAGCAGAGAAGCGAGAAAGAGCACGCGGCGCAAGTTTTCTGAAGTCATGTCGTACCTGGATCCCGATGTAGCGGTTGAAGCGAAGGTCGGCGCCGCAGGGCGCGTCTTACCGCATGAATGGGACGGGCGGCGCAAATGGTTCTCGCGGTCGCGGCGCGAGCGGCGCGATGATGGGCGTGGGTCGCGCCGCGAGCGTGACCAGAGTGTGATGAAGGTCCGATCCGGCGCGCCCAAACGAGCGATTGCAGCGGATTTGCGTCGCGATTCACCGGCGCGGGTGGCGCCGCGCGGGATCATTTGTTTGCAATGTTTTGCATTTGTCTCGACGCCGCCTCGCGCCAGTCCGCTGGCGTGCACGCATGCCAGCGCCTGAACGCCTTGCGAAAGCTCGCCGCGTCGGCGAAGCCGAGTCGCGCCGCGACGTCCTGCACGCGGTGCGAGACCAGGAGTTCGCCCGCGCGGCGCATGCGCTCGGCGTCGCTCAGGGCCTGGTAGCTGGTGCCGGCAGCGCGCAGACGTCGAATCACGGTGCGCGCCGAGCAGTGCAGCCGTGCGGCGACCTGCGCCACGGTGGGCAGTTCGACCCGACCGGGCGCCACCAGCGCTTCCTGCAATAGATCGCGCACCCGTCCTACCACGTCCTCGGCCGCTGCCGCGGGCGACGCGCTCGCAGCGCAGCGCGTGAGCGCCACCCGCCACGCCTCGGCATCGAAGTCCAGGTTGGCCACGGCGCGCCAGGCACGCGGGATCACCAGCGCGCTCACGGGGTGCTCGAAGCTCACCGGACAATCGAAGTATGCGGCGTAACGCGCGCGGTACTCGGTCGCGCCATAGTCGAGTTCGATGCGCGCGCCGGTGAGCGGGCCGGGGTGCATGACACGCACGTATTCGTGCATCACCAGCAATGGCACTTCGATGACCATCGCGCGCACCGCGCCCACGTCGAAGCGCGGTACGACCTCGCAGCGGAACTCGCCGTCTGCCTGCCGGCTGCGCCAGTCCAAGTAGGGCACGCGGCTCGGCATGTACTTCACCAGCACGTCCAGGCCATCGCCCAAGGTCGGCGCGGTGAGGCAGGCGAGCGTCACCGGGCCATGGAAGTTCTCCGCCATGCGCTTGCCCCACTGCAGGTGCCAGTCCGGGCTGCGTCGCAGCGGCAGGATGTTCGCGATGCAGCGCAGGTGCTGGGCCACGGTGATGGGGTGGGGATAGTCGGCCAGGCCCGTGGCGGGAATGCCGGTACCGGCGGTGACCGCCGCGAGATCGCTGAACTCCTGCGTGAGCAGACGCACGTAGGTGTTCGGCATCAGGGTTCGCTTGAGTTCACTCAAGTTCATCAGACATTGTCACCATTTGACCCCTGCGGTGTCATCTGTGGCGTCTGGTCCGTCGAGACCGCTATTTCCATACTGCGCCCCCGGCCTTCGTCGCTACGGCCGAGCCATTCCGAGGACTACGCAATGAACGACAGCAAGAACATCGACGCCATCGTGGTCGGCGCCGGCATCGCCGGCCTGTACGCGGTCTATCGACTGCGCGAACTGGGCCTCGAGGTGCAGGCCTTCGACGCCGCCACCGACGTCGGCGGGACCTGGTACTGGAACTGCTACCCCGGCGCGCGCGTGGATTCGCAGTCTTACGTCTACCAGTACTGGTTTTCCGACGAGCTGCTGAAGGAATGGGACTGGAGCGAGCGCTTCCCCGCCCAGCCCGAGACCGAGAACTACCTGCGCCACGTCGCCGACAAGTTCTCCTTGCGCAAGCACTACAAGTTCGAGACCCGCGTGGCCCATGCCGAGTGGCACGAGGCCGAAGGGCTGTGGCAGGTGGAGACCGAGGCCGGCGAGCGCTACCGCGCGCCGTACTTCATCAGCTGCGCCGGCATGCTCTCGGCGCCCAAGGTGCCGCCGTTCCCCGGCCACGAGCGCTACCAGGGCGTCATCGCCCACACCGCGCGCTGGCCGCGCGAGGGCATCGATCTGAAGGGCAAGCGTGTCGGCGTGGTCGGCACCGGCGCGACCGGCATCCAGGTCATCCAGACCATCGCCGGTGAAGTGGCCGAGCTCAAGGTCTTCCAGCGCACCGCGCAGTACGCGGTGCGCATGAACAACGAGCGCTACGACGCGGCGGCCTTCGCCAAGTGGCGCGCGCAATACCCGGAGCTGCGCAACAAGGTGCATCACACCTTTGCCGGCTTCGGCTTCGATTTCGCGCTGCCGCCGTGGGCCGAGCTCACGCCCGAGCAGCGCCGCGCGGAGCTGGAGAAGCTGTGGACCGACGGTTCGCTTGCGATCTGGGTCGGCGGCTTCCAGGAAACCATGATGGACCCCGAGATCAACTTCGAGATCTCGGAGTTCATCCGCGAGAAGATCCGCGCCCAGATCAAGGACCCGAAGAAGGCCGAACTGCTGGTGCCGCGCGAGTACGGCTTCGGCACCTATCGCGTGCCGCTCGAGAACGGCTACTACGAGGCTTTCAACCGCGACAACGTCGAACTCATCGACGTGCGCAAGACGCCCATCGAGCGCTTCACCGAGAAGGGCCTGGTGGTCGATGGCAAGGAATACGAACTCGATGTCGTGATCCTCGCCACCGGTTTCGACGCCGGCACCGGCGCGCTGACGCGCATGGACATCCACGGTCGCGACGGCGTGTCACTGACCGAGCTGTGGCAGAAGGACATCCGCTCGACGCTCGGGCTGCAGGTGCACGGCTTCCCCAACCTGTTCACCGTCGCCGGTCCGCTCGCGCCGTCCACCGCGTTCTGCAACATGACCACCTGCCTGCAGCAGCAGGTCGACTGGGTGATGAACTGCATCACCTGGGTACGCGGGCAGGGCAAGCGCACCATCGAGCCGACCGCGGCGAAGGAAGACGAGTGGGTGCGCCATCACGACGAGGTCGCGAACGCGACGCTCGTGGTGCTGACCAAGTCCTGGTACACGGGCGCCAACATCGAGGGCAAGCCGCAGCGGCTGCTTTCCTACATCGGCGGCGTGGGCAACTACCGCAAGATCTGCGACGACGTGCAGGCGCAGGGCTACCCGGGGTTCGCGGTGGCCTGATCGCACCGCCGGGCGAGGCTTCCGTCTCGCCCGGCGCGCGCGTGGCGTCTCACTCTCGCCAGCCCCCGCGCGGCGGCGGCTCGGCCATGTCGTCGAGCCCGAAGTCGCGCGGCTCCAGCTCTTCTTCCCCGGTCAACTCGTAGGTGCGCGGCGGCGCGGGCTCAGCCCTGTGCTCGCGGCGGTCGGCGTGGAACCCGTGCTTCGCCGCCGAACGCAGCGGCTCGGAATGGCGTCGCAGCGCCAGCACGAGGCCCACGGCCGCGAACAGGGCCGCCGCCAGCTTGAGGCGATCGCGCAGCGGATGGGGGCGCGTCGCCCCGGCCACGCTGCGGCGTAGTTCGTCCACCGCGGCCGAGGTCGTGAAGGGCAGTTCGGGTTGCAGTGCCTCGGCCGCGGCGAGCGCCTCGCGGCCGGCGGCGAGCTTGCCTTGGCGGGCGTCGACTTCGGCCTGCAGGTAATGCGCCTCCGCGTCCTCGGGGTGGCGTCTGAGTCGTGCCTCGAGCATGCGCTCGGCGCTGGCCAGGTGTCCGGCGCCGAGCGCCGCATGGATGCGTTCGAGCTTGCCGTCCGCGTGACCGGGCGCGCTCGCGCCCAGCCACAGCATCGCCATCCACAACAGGCCGTACACGTTGCGCATCGCACTCTCCTCGCCGCGAATCCCTGGAGCCCTTGCCGACGGTCGCGGCCCGGGTTCCAGGCTGACCGACGCAGCGGCACTGAGTTCGCACGCGCGAGCGCGCGTTACGACATCGTAATGTCGCGCCCCGGTATCGAGGCGCGTCACACGGGCGGCGGCTAGACGCCTTCGACGATACGCAGGTCGCGCGTCGCGCCGTCGGCGAGGGCGGCCAGCGCCGCCTGGTAGCCAGGACTGTCGTGGCAGGCCTCGGCGGCGGCCAGCGAGTCGAACTCGATCACCACCGTGCGCTGCATCCGGCCCGCCTCGTAGGCCTTGGCCGCCGGGCCGCGGGCCAGGAAGCGTCCGCCCGCGGCGAGGATGGCAGGCCCGGCAAGCGCGGCGTAGGCCGCGAGTTTCTGTTCGTCGTGCACGGCGTGGTAGGCGCTGACCCAGTAGGCCTTCGGCATGGCAGTGATCTCCGCGTGAAGTTGGCGAGCGGGCAGTGTAGCCGCTCGCCGTTCAGGCCCGCGCGCGGCGCCCCGTGAGCAGACCCGCGAGCGCGACGCCCAGCAGCGAGACCGGCGCGGGCAGGGGCACGGGCGCCACGGCGAGGCGCAAGCTGCTCGCATCGCGTCGCAGGGCGAGACGCACGCCCTCGACCGAGGGTAGGAACACGGCGGCGAAGTCGCCGGTGAGGGCGCTTTCGCGAGGCAGTCCACAAGCCGGCATTCTCGTCGGCCCTGTCACCGAGCCCCGGTGCTGTCGTCTAATGCGGCGTCCTGCTCCATCCCGCGAGGAACCCGTCATGCCCGCATTGCCCCGTTTCGGCCTCGACGGCCAGGTCGTCATCGTCACCGGCGCCGGCCGCGGCATCGGCCGGGTGATCGCGCTGGAGGCGGCGGCCTCCGGTGCGCGCGTCGCGGTCGGCAGCCGCACCACCACCGAGCTCGAAACCCTGGCGCAGGAGATCGAGGCCGCCGGCGGGGAATGCTTCGCCCATCCGCTGGACGTCGCCGACGTGCCCTCCATCCACGCGTTCTTCGCCGCCGTGGTCGCGCGTTACGGCCGTGTCGACGTGCTGATCAACAACGCCGGCTACAACAAGCTCGGACCGCTCATCGACACCGACGAGGCGCTCTACCACCGCATCGTCGATGCCAACCTGAAGAGCGTGATGTTCTGCAGCCAGGCGGCCGCGCGCCAGATGATCGCGCAGGGCGAGGGCGGCGCCATCGTCAACATCTCCTCCCAGGCGAGCGTGATCGGCGCGCCCGAGCGCGGCATCTATTCCGGCGCCAAGGCGGGGGTGAACAACCTGTCGCGCACGATGGCGGCGGAGTGGGCGACGCACGGCATTCGGGTCAACGTGGTGGGGCCGACGGTCACGCGCTCGCCGCTCGCCGAGCAGGCGATGCGTGACAGTCCGACCTTCGCCGCCTCGGTGGAGCGCAACAACCTGCTGCGTCGCGGGCTCGCCGAACCCGAGGAGATCTCTGCGCCGGTGATCTTCCTGGCCTCGCCCGCCGCGTCGATGATCACCGGGCAGGTGCTGATCGTGGACGGCGGCTGGACGATGGTCTGAGCGCCCTCGATCGAAGATGTCAGTCGAAGAAGGTGGTGTCCGCCAGCGGCTCGTCGGGCGCGCGCTTCTGGTTCAAGGTCTGGGTGCCGATGCCGTCGTAGACACCGTCCAGCCACGGCAGCCAGCGCACTTCCTGGGTGACGAAGCTGCGCTCCGCCACTGACGCCTCGCCGCCGGGCGGGAGCTTCTCCAACACCACGACAAAGGTCGCGTTGCGGTCCACCGGGTCGCGCGATAGTTCGCGGATGCGAAACGGCAGGTCGCGCAGACCGTCGTCCAGGTCGCGCGCGCGGATCTGCGCGCCGACCAGCACGTTGGTGGTGGTCGCGCGTCCGCGGTTGCCCATGAACTGGAACAGGAACAGGCCGCCGGGCCGCAGCACGCGCAGCCCCTCGCGCAGGTAGCCGACGATGACCGCGCGCACGGTGATGTGCTGCAGTACCCCGGCGCAGATCACGTAGTCCAGCGTGCCATCGCCGACCACGCGCAGATCCTGGCCGTTGTTCTGCAGGTAGCGAATGTTGCCGATGCCGGCCAGGCGGCGCTGCGCGGTGGCGAGCATGGCGTCCGACACGTCGACCCCGGTCACGCTGCCGAAGTGTGCGGCGAGCGGGCCCAGGAAGCGGCCCGTGCCGCAGCCGATCTCGAGCACGCTGGCGCCAGCCAGCCGGCCGTCACCGTAGGCGTGGAAGCGTTCCAGCATGCGCGCCACGAAGCGCTCGCCGACCAGGCGGAATTCCTGTTCGTTCCATTCGCCGTCGGTGGATTCGAGGAAGGAGATGGCGCCGAGGCCCCAGCCGTCGTGCAGCCGGTTCCACGAGCGACGCATCAGCCAAGCGTGCAGCTTGAGCCACCAGCTCGCGCCGCCACCCTGGGCGACCGCGGGAATCCTGTCCAACCAGGCAGTCAGGCGCTGTTTGAAGTCCATGGCCCGCATTCTAGTGCGAGGCCCCGCCGGTACCAGCCCGCGCGGCTGGCGGCACCACCCTGGGCGATTCCCGGGCGAAGGGGATAGAATCAGGGTTCTTCTTGATCTCCATCAACCCAGCCACAGAAAAAGCGGAAATCGACCATGCCCTTCACACTACCTGCCCTGCCCTACGCGGACAACGCTCTCGACCCCGTGATCTCGTCGAACACCCTGGGCTTCCATTACGGCAAGCACCACAAGGCCTATGTCGACAACCTCAACAAGCTGGTCGCCGGCACCGAATTCGAGGCCATGTCGCTGGAAGACGTGATTCGCAAGACCGCCGGCGTGGCCGACAAGGCCGGCGTGTTCAACAACGCCGCGCAGATCTGGAACCACACTTTCTACTGGAACAGCCTGAAGCCGAACGGCGGCGGCGCGCCGACCGGCGCCATCAAGGCCAAGATCGAAGCTGCCTTCGGCAGCTACGAGAAGTTCGCCGAGGACTTCGCGCAGGCCGCCGTCACGCAGTTCGGCAGCGGCTGGGCGTGGCTGGTGGCGGAAGGCAGCGAGGTCAAGCTGGTCAAGACCGCCAATGCCGAAGTGCCCTTCACCAAGGGACAGACGCCGCTCCTGACCATCGACGTGTGGGAACACGCCTACTACCTCGACTGGCAGAACCGCCGCCCCGACTACGCCAAGGCGGTGATCGAGAAGCTCCTGAACTGGGACTTCGCGAACGCCAACCTGGCTGGCTGACGCTAGCCTTTCGCGCCGCTTGCG
Organism: Gammaproteobacteria bacterium; assembly: GCA_019747795.1. Classification (GTDB taxonomy): domain Bacteria; phylum Pseudomonadota; class Gammaproteobacteria; genus JADJYF01. The sequence goes on from JAIEQK010000192.1 coordinate 30,940, forward strand.
CGGCGCGAGCGGGCCGCCGGTGAAGGCCGGCGGCCCGCCGTCGCCTCTCTCTTCCCCAGCGCGCGCGCCGCGTGCGCCACGCCTCTTGCAAGCCCTGTCGACCGGCGCGACCATCCCCTGACGCACACGAGGAGGGGAGGACTCGCGATGGCGGAGCCAGTCTATGGTTTCGTGGGTGTGGGCCGCATGGGCTCACTGATGTCCGGCCGCCTGCTCGCGGCCGGACACACCCTGTGGGCCTTCGACAGCGCGCCTGCCGCGCTGGCCGCGGCCACGGCCGCAGGCGCTCACGGCGCGGCCTCGCCGCGCGCAGTGGCCGACGCCGCCGATGTCGTGTTCCTGAGCCTGCCGACGCCCGACATCGTGCAGGCCGTCGCGCTTGGCCCCGACGGCCTGGTACACGGCCAGCGCGCGAAGCGCATCGTCGATTTCTCCACCATCGGTCCGCGCATGGCGAGCCACGTCGCCGCCGCGCTCGCGCCGCATGAGATTGTCTACGTCGATGCCCCGGTGAGCGGCGGCCTGGCCGGCGCGCGCGACGGCACGCTGGCGGTGATGGTGTCCTGCGCCCGAGCGGTGTTCGAGGAACTCGAGCGCGTGCTCGCCACCTTCGGCAAGGTCTTCCATCTCGGCGAGGGCGCGGGCCAGGCGCAGACCATGAAGCTCGCCAACAATCTCTTGTCCGCCGCCGCCGTCGCGCTCACCTCGGAAGTGATGGTGATGGGCGTCAAGGCGGGCCTCGATCCGCGCACCATGCTCGACGTGATCAATGCCGGCTCCGGGCGCAACAGCGCGGCGCAGGACAAGTTCCCCAAGGCCATCCTGCCCGGCACCTTCGATTTCGGCTTCCACACCGGGCTGTCCTACAAGGACGTGCGCCTGTGTATCGACGAGGCCGAGCACCTGGGCGTGCCGATGGTGGTGGGCGCGGCGGTGCGTGAGATGCTCGCGGTGACCAACGCGATGTATGGACCGGAGTCGGACTTCACTTCGCTGTGCCGGGTGATCGAATCCTGGGCCGGCGTGACCGTGCGCGGCTGACGGCCATGGTCGCCGTCGTCGCGCGAAGCGAGGACCCGGCGCCGCTCGCGCGCTCGCTCGCGGAGCGCGCGCTGGCCTGCACGTACGCGGACCTCGACGCCGCCACCGTCGCCAAGGTCAAGACCTGTCTGCGCGACTTCATCGGTTGCGCGTGCGAGACCTTCGATCTGCCCTGGGCGCGCCAGGCGCGCGCGGCGGTCGGCTTCGGCGCTGCCGAAGGTGCGAGCGTGATTGGCTGCGCGGTTGCGGCCACACCGGGTGACGCCGCCTTCGCCAACGCCGTCATGGGTCATGGCCTGGTGCGCGAGGACATGCACGCCGGCAGCATCTCCCATCTCGGCATCGTGGTGCTGCCTGCGCTGCTCGCCCAGGCCGAGACGCAGCCGGTCTCCGGCGCCGACTTCATCGCCGCCACGGTGGTCGGCTACGAGGCCGGTGGACGTCTCGGGCGCGCGCTGCTCGATAAGGACGTGGCGCGCATCCACCGTCCGACCGGCATCACCGGGCCGCTGGCCGCGGCGCTGGCCGGCGCTCACTTGCGCGGCCTTGCGCCTGATGCGGCCACGAGCGCCCTGGCCCTCGCGGCCAACGCCTGCGCGGGCTTCAACCAGTGGGCGCACACCGGCGGCAGCGAGATGTTCTTCCAGGCCGGCCTGGCGGCGCGCAATGCCGTCACCGCGGTCGACCTCGCCGTGGCCGGCGCCTTCGCGTCGCCGGACGCGCTGGAGGGCGAGGCCGGACTGTTCGTGGCGCTGCGGCGGCGCGAGCGGGCGCAGGGCGTGCGCTTGTTCGACGGTCCGCCCGAGATTCTTGCCGTCTATCACAAGCCGGTGCCGGCCTGTAATTTCGCCCAGACCGCGACCGTCGCCGCCGCCGACCTCGTTGCCCAGGGTGGCTTCACGCCGGCCGACATCGCGGCCATCGAAGTGCGCGTGCCGCTGGCCGGTGCGCGTTATCCGGGCTGCGACGCGCGTGGCCCGTTCGAGCACGTCCTGCAGGGCAAGATGAGCATCCAGTTCAATGTCGCCGCGACGCTCGTGAGCGGCTCGGCGGGCGAGCACAAATTCGCGTTGCTGGACGATGCCGCCGTGCGCGGGCTCATCGCCCGCACCACGCTCACGGTGGACGATGCGCTGACCGCCGCCTACCCGGGTGCGCAGGGTGCCGAGGTCGCGCTCACGCTGCACGACGGCCGCGCGCTGCGTCGCCGTCTCGACGATGTGCGCTTCGCAAGCGCGGACGAGGTGCGCGCGCGCTTTCTGGCGGCGCTCACTACTGCCTTCGGCGCGGAGCACGCGGCCGCGGTCGACGCCGCCATCGAGTCCCTGGACAGCTTCGCCGATGCCGGCGCGCTACCGCGCCTTCTGCGTCGCGCGCGCGGCGCCTGACGCGCGGCGTCGATTCCACATTCAACCAGGAGTGCCATGCTGATGAACGACGACTTGTTCGATCGCGGTCTCGCCATTCGCAAAGCGGTGCTCGGCGCCGAGTTCGTCGAGAAGTCGTTGGCCGGCGCCGACGAGTTCACCATGCCGCTGCAGGAACTCGTCACCGAGTACTGCTGGGGCGCGGTATGGGGGCGCGAGGAACTGCCGAAGCGCATCCGCAGCATGCTCAACATCGCCATGCTGTCGGTGCTGAACCGGCCCAACGAACTCAAGGTGCATGTCGCCGGCGCGCTGCGCAACGGCGTCAGCAAGACCGAGATCCGCGAAGTGCTGCTGCAGGTCGCGATCTACGCCGGCGTGCCGTGCTCGGTGGATTCCTTCCGCGTCGCGCGCGAGTCCATCGCCGAGTACGAACGCGCCCAGGCCGACGGCGGCAAGGGCTGAGCACTCGGACCGCTGAACATGGCCGAAGACACCTACGAGATCCATGCCGTCAAGTACGCCTACGTGACGCGCCGCTCGCCGGACAATTTCCTCGGCGGCGATCCCCACGACGTGCCGATGCCGCTCAACTACTACGTGTGGGTGGTGCGTAACGCGGCGCGCACGGTGGTGGTCGACACCGGCTTCGGCGAAGGCGCCGCGGCCAAGCGCGGTCGCCAGATCATCCACCCGGTGGCCGAGGGCCTCGCCGCGCTCGACATCAGCCCGTCCGCGGTCGACACCGTGGTCATCACGCACCTGCACTACGACCACGCCGGCAACCTGCCGCTGTTCGAACGCGCGCGCTTCCATCTGCAGGACAGCGAGATGAGCTTCGCGACCGGTCGCTGCATGTGTCACCACGCGTTGCGCCACGGCTACGAGGCCGACGACGTGGTGCAGATGGTGCGCTACGTGTTCGACGAACGCGTGCGCTTCCACGCCGGTACCCATGAACTCGCGCCGGGCATCGAACTGCACCATCTCGGCGGGCACACCCAGGGCCTGCAGGTGGTGCGGGTGCGCACCGCGCGCGGCTGGGTGGTGCTGGCCTCGGACGCCAGCCACTTCTACGCCAACCTGGAACAGGCGCGGCCCTTTCCCATCGTGCACGATCTCGGCGCGATGCTGGACGGCTACCAGCGGCTGCGCGAGCTGGCCACCTCGGAGGCGCACATCGTGCCGGGCCATGACCCGGCGGTCATGGCGCGCTACCCGGTGGCGCGCCCCGGCCTCGAGGACTGGGTGGTGCGCCTGGACCTGGCACCAGGTGCCTGAGCGCGGCGATTCCCTCGGGCGTCATTGACGCCCGGGGTTCGGCGCGTGACCATGGCCATTCTCGAACAGCGGTTCAGGCGGAGAAGGGGCATGGCCGGCGGATGGTCGCGCGACGGCGCGGTGCAGGACCAGATCGATCAGAGCATCGCCGACGCGGTGAAGCACGCGCGCGAGGCGCTGGCGCCGGTCGGCGAATCGCGCCCCGATTGCGAGGAGTGCGGCGAGCCCATTCCGGAGGCGCGCCGCAAGGCCGTGCCTGGCGTGCGCCGCTGCGTCGCCTGCCAGGAGGCGCTGGACGCCGAGACCCGCTTTCAGAGCACCTTCAACCGCCGCGGCAGCAAGGACAGCCAGCTGCGCTAGACCTCTCGGTCGAGGTCATCTCGCCAACACCGAGACGCGGTCGCACGAAGAGATTATCTCGACCAAGTCCCCGAGGCTGGTCTTTCGACGCGCCACGCGTCACCATCACGGGCTTTCACACACACCTGAGGAGAGGGATATGTTTTCGCACATCATGGTCGGCAGCAACGACCTGGACAAGTCCAAGAAGTTCTATGACGCGATGCTCGGCGCGCTTGGCGCCAAGCCCGCGATCGTCGACGACAAGGGCCGCCTGATCTACATGCACAACAATGGCATCTTCATCGTCACCAAGCCGATCGACGGCAAGGCGGCGACCGGCGCCAACGGCGGCACCATCGGCTTTGCCTGCGCCTCGCAGGAACAGGTCGACGCGATGCATGCGGCCGGCTGCGCCAACGGCGGCACCACCTGCGAAGATCCGCCCGGCGTGCGTGAGGGCGGCTTCGGCAAGCTCTACCTGTGCTACATGCGCGATCCGGCCGGCAACAAGCTCTGCGGCATGTTCCGTCTCGGCTGAGTTGCGCTCGGCGCGCGGCGGCCGTTCCGGCCGCCGCGCGGTGCGGGCCTGCGCGTCACGGCGCGGCGCCCGCTGCTTCTTACCCCGCCGAGGG